>NZ_RZPL01000248.1:0-7220 GCF_004022805.1 Mesorhizobium sp. M7A.F.Ca.CA.002.04.1.1
AGATCGAGCACCGCGACATCGGGAATGATGGCCGGGTTGGTCATCACGGTCGGCAGGCCGTGCTCGCCAAGGCCGGTGCCGCCATGCATGACGCCGATGTTGATGGTGTTCATGCCGAGCGGCAGCAGCGGATGCGATTTTGCTCGCGTCCGGTCCAGCTCATACTGGCGCACGGCGGCAATGAAGCGGGCGGCGATCTCGATCGCATTGACGCCCGGCTCCAGCCGGTCCTTGTCGTGGCGCTGCGGATAGATCTCGTTGTAGCGCAGCGCCGAATGGGCGTTGCGGCCACGGATCGTCACCCGCGCCCATTCCAGCCCGCCTTCGACCGGCAGGACATCGCCCCAGGTCGGTTCGGCGACCAGCACCGCCTTGGCGAGCTTGCCCTTCTTCACCGCGTCCATGGCGCCGAAGCCGCCGGCTTCCTCGTCGACGACCGAGTGGATGGCGAGCCGGCCCTGCAGCGTGATGCCCGCCTTGCGGATCGCGCGCGCGGCGGCGATGCAAGCGGCGACGCCGCCCTTCATGTCGACGGCGCCGCGGCCATAGAGCCGGCCATTGGTGATTTCGCCGCCGAACGGATCGACCGACCAGTCCTTCATCGCGCCGACCGGCACGACGTCGATATGGCCGCACAGGATCAGGCTGCGGCTCTCGTCTCCCGCCCATTCGCCGACCAGATTGGGCCGCCCGGGCAAGGCATCCCATTGCTCTGTCCTGAACCCGTCCTGCTTGAGGATCGGTTCGAGCAGCGCCTGGACATCCGCCTCGCGGTTGATCGCCGGATTGGGCTCGAATTTGGGGTTGACCGAAGGGATGCGGACCATGTCGCGGGTCAGGCCGATCAACCAGTCGCGATCGGTCTCGATCTCAGCCTGCACGGCGTCGATGATGGTCTGGTTGTCGGGCATTGTCGCTTCCTTTTCTGCGTCGCGGCGCTTTGCATCGCTGCACTGAGCGCAACGACACTATTTCCTTGTGGCTTTGGATTTGGCGGCGTCGTCGGCCGATGACGATAGGACGGTATCGAGCGTGACCGCGTTGGCGCTGCGGATCTTCTCGATGTCCTCGATGCGCTTGCGCACCCCGGCGCCATGGCCCTCCAGCGCGTGGGCAAAGACGGTTTCCATCTGGGCAACGGCCGTCGCCAGCGTGTCGAACGGCGAGTTGGCGTCGATCGCCGCGACCATGGTCAGGTCCGCGATGTCAGATATCGGCGACAGCCAGACATCGGTGAACAGCAGGATGGAGACGCCGCGCTCCTTGGCCTGCTGGGCAAAGCTCACCACGTCCGACTGGTAGCGCCGGTAATCGAACACGACGAGGAGGTCGCGCTTGCCAAGGTCGATCAACAGGTCGAAATCGGCGGGACTCAACGAACCGATGTCGCGCACGCCGGAGCGGAACTGCAGGAGATAGCCGGCCAGCATGGAGGCGATATGCCGGCTGAACCGGCCGCCCAGCAGCACGACCTGGCCCTTGCTCTCGAGCAGCATGTTGACAGCGCGCGTGTAGGCCTGCACCGGCACAGCCGTGCGCGTACGCTCCAGGCTGTCGGAAACCGAATGGAAATAGGCAAGTGCGGTGCCTTCGCTGGAGCCGCCCGGACGCTTGGCCTCCATCATCAAAAGCGGCGAATGCAGCCTGGATTCGACTTCGGTGAGCAGGCGTGCCTGGAAATCGGCAAAGCCGACATAGCCAAGCTTGGTCATCAGCCGCGTCACGCTCGGGTCGCTGACGCCGGCGCGCCGTGCCAGCCGGGTTGCGGTGCCCAGCCCCGACATCGGGTAATCGGCGAGCAGGACCTGGACGATCTTCTCTTCCGCGGAGGTGAACGCCACGGTCGTGTTGGCCAGTTCTTCGCGGATCGACATGGTCATCGCCTATCGCTGACGGAAGATGATTATCTTACAATTTTGTGAAATGGTGTCAAATCTGGAAAAAGTTTTACAGGATTGAATCTAGCCGCGTAGATCGCCCGCATCCGCCAGAATCCAATCCTTGCTCACTGCCATATGCACTTTCGATCTCGCTTGAGTATCTTGGCGGCGAGCCTGGTTCTCACGGACCCCGTTTCGGGGCCGGTTGTTACGGACGTGAAGTGAGGGTCATAACCTCAATCCAAAACCCCATCAAAGCGTCATTGGTGAACTGGTGCCCGCCGAACACGGATCGTGACGAAGCTGAACTGGCATTCGAACTTTTTCGCCAGTTGATGCATCTTAAGTCCATGGGCTACGAAACTCATATCGTGCCGAGTGATGCCGAACTGGCCCTTGCCGCTCGGGGCGGCGATTGTGGTTGCCTCGGCCTGCTGCTGGAACGTCATCGCGCACGGCTCTATGCGATAGCGCTGAACATGCTCGGCTATGGGTCGGACGCCGAAGATGCTGTGCATGAGACTTTCCTGATCGCGCTGAGGCGCATCGGCGAACTCAAGGATCCGCAAGCCGTCGGTGGCTGGCTTCGCACTGTGTTGCACCGCTGTTGCCTGCAACAATTGCGTCGACGACGACGCGAGATCTTGACCGCCGACATTCCAGACCGCCCAGACGAACGCGCAAGCATTGAGGAGCGGCTGGAGAAAGTCGCGCTTCGCGAATGGGTTTGGGACGCGCTACGCAAGCTTCCCGAGCCGCTGCAGGCTACCGCCATGTTGCGCTATTTCGGAAGCTATCAGTCTTACGAGGAACTGGCCGCCATTCTGGGTGTCCCGATTGGGACGGTTCGCAGTCGTTTGTCGCAAGCCAAACGCAAGCTTGCCGAGATGCTGCTGGAAACGGCGGGCCTTGCCGACACAGAGGCTCGCTCGCAGTCTCGCGAGCGCCAGCGATTCTACTCCGAAATTTTCAATGGGCTCAACCAGCATGGCGAGCGTGACCGCTTCCTTGGGCACTTTGCAGAGGACCTGCATCTTGTCCGCGGGACGAGCAAACCAGTGCTGGGTCGCTCATTCCTTGCCTGGGAAGTCGACGCCGACACGGAAGCCGGCGTCCGCCTGGAACCGCAGCGCATTCTCAGCGCCAGCCAGGTCACCGTGATCGAGGGACTATTCGTCAATCCGCCGGAAGACCCTTTCCACTGCCCGCCGGGTGTCGTCCTGGTGATCTTTCAGCGAGACGGCAAGGCCCGACGCTTGCATCTTCATCTTTCGCCGCGTCCGCCTAGAATCGACGACGACTGATCGAACTTTTTCTCCCGTCCGTGACTCCTTACAGCACGCGGGCATCATCTGGCCCGGACGCAAATGGTTCCAAAGAGGAGAGAGATCATGTTCGCCTTCGCAGTTTCCCATGTTGCTTCCATCGCACACCACGGCGAGCTCGGGCCCAGCCGCTCGCGCCGCCTCCTTCACACGGCGTTCGCATCGACTGTCGTCTGCGCCACATTGTTGTCATCAGGCTTAGGCTGGGCCGGTCAAGCTGAGGTCGACGCCACCTATAAGGACGTCGAGCGGACGCTCGGCTCGGTGCCGACCTTTCTCCATCAGGTTTCAAAAGCAGCGCTGCCGGGCGCCTGGGCAGAGGTGAAGGCTCTGCAGTTCTCCAGCGAAACCGCCCTGCCGCCGAAGGTCAAGGCTCTGATCTCGCTCGCCGTCTCCGCACAAATTCCCTGCCAGTATTGCATCTGGGAAGACACCGAGAGCGCAAAACAGGCGGGCGCAACGGAGGACGAGATCGAAGAGGCCGTCGCTATCGCCGCTCTGTCACGGCACTGGAGCACGATCTTCAACGGCATGCAGGTCGACTTTGAGACCTTCAAGAAGGATCTCGGCGGCGACGCTCAGGCTGCCGCGCCTGCCAAGTAGCGCGAGCCTTGTCGGCACATTGTCGGGATTGGGGCCAGGCCGCGGCAACCATCGTCGGCATCCGCGGACCGGAATAGGGAGTGGAATTCTCATTTTACAGGGAGGTAAAGATGCCAGTAGTCTTCGGAGAAACCGTCAGCACAGTCAAAGATATCGTGTCCGTGCTAAAGAAACACGGTGACGCGGTGCGTGGCACCTATCGTGCCCGCTACCGCTTCGACCCGCAATCAGGCGATCCTTACACAACACCGCTACTGGAGCGACCGGCGAGCCTCAAGGACAATTCGCCGACCGCCGTCTTTCCCTGGGAGCAGATCTTTGCCGCGGCGGCTGTGTGCGCCGGCTCGGATTATCCGATGCTGGCAGCGCATGCGGGGGTCGATCTTCGTTCGGTCGATTTCATCGCGGAAGGCGTGTTCGACCCGCGTGGCGAGTTCGACGGACTTGATGGGCTCACGGCGCCCGTGGACGCCCGGCATTGCTACGTGTCCCTGCACCTCAGCGCGACCGTGTGTTCTTCGGCGCCCCGCGCCGATCTGGAGAAAATTCATGAGCGCGCGATCTCGCACAACATGGTGCTTGGCGCCCTTAGAGGAATTCCCATGACCAGCGAATTGGTGATTCACCAGGCGTGATCCTTGTCGCAGAACTCGCCCGCTGGGCGGTCTGTGGCTTAGTCCCGCCGGTTGCGGCCGGCGGGCCAAATGTGCCTCGTGCACGTTTGCGCCACCACGATCCTGGCAATTTCGCGGGGCGATCTGCTCGAAAGGCAACGGATGGCGGCCGACAGCAACGAGCCGACTGCCCGCTGCAGTAGCGCGCTGCTCGCCAAGTGTTATAGCGCGGAAGGGTTCGGCATTGCGAACCCCGTGACCGCCCCGGCCATCGATATGGCGCAACACATTTCGATACTGGATCGAACGGTGCTTTCGCCCTCTATTTGAAACTGGCGATGGGCAGGAATTTCACCGCGGAGCCGGTGAAGCGGCGGTGATCGGACGTCCGTCCCCGCGGTTGGAATCCATCGAGATAGACATGCTCCGGCGCCGTGCGGATGAAATTGGCGGCAATCATGGGCGCCCCTGTTGATGCGGCCCCACCGGTAATAGCGCGATCTGCCTCGGAATCGGGGCGCCGCTGGACACGATCGGCCTTGGGGTTCGTCCTGACGCGATCTTCTGGCTTTGACGCCGGCGCCGCGATCCGCTCGCCGGCCAGCCCGTCGTCGGGGTGATGCATGGCCAGCAAGACACCGATGGCATCGCCAGATTTGGCTGCTTCCAACTGGCGCGTCGGGCTTGACTGGCTTTCCGGCCGCCATGTCGGCAATGGGACGTTGAGCGCCATCATCTCCGGCGCGACGCTCGTGGCAGCGGCATCGGCATTCGCGGCGTCCGGCTTGGCAACGGCCAGCTCGGCCTGCGCCGTGGACGCGCCGGCGATTGCCAACGGTGCGGTTTCCGGGGTGGGAACGGGTGCCGTGAACTCGGCGCGCGGTGCGAAGGCCGGCAGCGGCACTGAGCCCGGCGCCATCGCCATGACGATCGCTTCAGGCGTCTTCCCCTTCTGCCCGGCAAGCGGTTCTTCGCCTGGATCGCTGCCAGCAATCTGGATGTCAGCCCGCTGGGCATCCTGCGGCGGCACGATAGCGATACCCTGTCCGGCCGGTCTGGGTTCGACGGACCTCGCCGGTTTGCGTGGCGCCGGCACCGCTTCGGCGACATCATCGGACTCGTCTGCGCCGCCCCCGCCCAAGAGCGTCGCCAGCAGGCCACGCGGCCTGCGTTGGCCGCCGTCGACGCTTGCCAGCTCGATGTTGGGCGTGCCGGCGCCCTTGCGCGATTTGTAGGCGGCAAACGCCTGCTCATAGCCGGGCAGCGGTTTGCCGTCGCTCGGCACATGCAGTGTGTTGCCGTTCGGAAATACCTTGGCGAGTTCCTGGCGGCTGATGCCCGGCCAATGCCGCACATTGCCGACATCCATGTGTATGAAAGGCGAACCGGAGGTGGGGTAATAACCCACGCCGCCGCCCTGCATTTTGAGGCCGATGTCGCGCAGTTTCTTCAGCGGCACATCCGGCAGGAAGAAGTCCATCGCGCGGCCAACCATGTGTTGGCTCTCCCGGGCCACACCCTTCGAGCGGCTGCGCAGCATGGCGTTCGTCGCCGGCGAACGATAGGCGCTGACCACATGGATATAGGCTGTCGAGCCGCTGGCGCGATAGGCCTGCCAGACAAGATCGAGCAGGCGCGGATCCATCTTCGTCGGTTCGTTGCGACGCCAGTCGCGCAGCATGAGATTGATCTTCTTCAATCCCGCCGGATCATAGCGCCCATTGCGCTTGAAGACGATTTCAGCCTTCTCGCCCGTATGGAGATGTTGAATCCTCAAAGCACGCGTCTCCGCGAACGCGCCGGTAGCGCACAGGCAAAGGAACGCTGCGATGATGGCAGGCAGGGTCCAAAGACGGGAAGCACCGGGGGCGTTTTGCACGTTTTCGCTCACGTTCATGCCTTGCACGTTCTTTTGTTTCGGGCGATTTAGATTTCCGCCCAGATCAGGAGCCTTTCGGCCCTCTTCCTGACAAGCATGGATCTGACCGGCGAAGACGGGCATCCATGCCACAATACGTCATGTCGATGAATAGCATCTTGGTTAATGAATCGTGTCTTGCCGGAATGCGCTTCGGCTGGATTTGCCTGTGGCAGCCATTTTCTGAAGCAATGAACCGCTGATCGGGTCTGCCGGCACGAGGGCCGCGCCATCCCATGTACCCGCCTCGCCCTCGCAAATGCAGAGGACGATCGTGCGGCAACAGGGATGTTGGAAACTGGTGCTGCGAGAGAGGATTGAACTCTCGACCTCTCCCTTACCAAGGGAGTGCTCTACCACTGAGCTACCGCAGCCGCTGATGGCGGGGCTTCTGCCATATCGAACCGGCAAGCGCAAGGCCAAGTGCAACGCTTCTGTGAAAGGCTTTGCCGGATGGCTTTTAATGACATGGCAGTGCCACAATGTTGGCTATCCCTGAACAGCAAGCTGGTGGGTCGCCGGCGGGATGGGCGATGGACGACAAGACAATTCCAGTGAAAAAGGATGGTCCACCGAAAAGCAGCGCAACAATCCGCAAGGATCGGCTCGCCGAGCAATTGCGCGCCAATCTGCAGAAGCGCAAGGCGCAGTCGCGCTCGCGGCGGACCGGCGAGGCCGACCTGCGTCCGGACGGGCTCGCTGCATCGAAGAAAATACAAAAAGATTAACTCAAATAGGTCACTCTTGGCCTGGGGTGGGCGAAATCCTATTTCTTGAACCAGATTGGCCAATGGTCTAGACGGGCCGCTACTCAAACGATTGAACCGGCCCTTTTTTGGCCGAGAGGGACGTTCTTCCATGGATCGCATCAGAATTGTCG
>NZ_RZPL01000249.1:0-7211 GCF_004022805.1 Mesorhizobium sp. M7A.F.Ca.CA.002.04.1.1
CGGCATCTTCGCCAGCTCGGCGATGACCGGCTCACCCCCGATCGTCTTGCCGAGACACAGCGCCAGCTTGCAGCTTGTCTTGCGGAAGCCCTCGGATTCGATCAGTTCCCGGAAATAGACGGTTTCGCGCATCTCGTTCGGAAGCTCGATGCCGATGACGTTGCGGCCGGGCACGACGGCGACGCGCGCCGAAATCGCCGACATGGAGCGGGCGATATCGTCGGCAAGCCCGATGACGCGAGAAGATTTGACGCCCGGCGCCGGCTCGAATTCATAGAGCGTGACGACCGGGCCGGGACGAACATGAATGATCTCGCCACGCACGCCGAAGTCTTCGAGCACGCTTTCCAGCAGATCCGCGTTCTGCTCGAGCCGCTCCTGCGACATGTAGAAGCCTTGTCCCTCCGGTGGCTGCTGCAACAGCTCTTCCGAGGGAAGCTCATAGGGATCGCCCGCGGTTGACAGCACGACCTTTCCAGCCCCAGGCAAGCGTGCAGAGCGGGCGCCAACGGCCTTGGCAGGGACGTTCGCACTTGGCGCGGCCGGCGCGGAAACGGCGACGCTTTTGGCGGCTGGAATTGCGACAGGCTGGACCGGCGACGGCGCATTGCTCGCCGGCACGTCAGGTTGGGCGACGGCCTGGTTCGAATTGGCCGGCCAAACATCCGGCAACGGCTTCAAGGCCTGGCCCGGCAGGCAGTCGATGACACGAAACAAGGCGGTGGCATCGGTCCCTGTCGTCGGACGGATGTCGATCGGCATAGTGGTGACTGGCGCTGCGGCGAGCGGCGCAGGCGACGCTGAACCGGTTTGCCGGGCCGGCGGCGAAACGTCGACCAGATAGGGTGCCATAGCCTCGAAGAAGGCATGATCCGAAAGATAGGGCCAGCGCAGCCTTTCGGTTTTGATCGGGGCGCCCGGAGCAACGGACGCACGCGCGGATGCCCGTCTCGTTGCGACCGTCCTCGGCGGCACCGGCGCAACGGCTGGCACCCTCTCCCTGGCGCGCACGGACGGGACAAAAGCAGCAGCCGGCGGCAGTGGCCCTTGCGTGGCGTGCCCGGTCTGCGGCTGGGAGGCAGGGCTTTTCACCGACGCCGGCAATGCCAGGAGCGAGGGCGCGGAGGACGCCCTGCCGACCATGGGTTGCGCAACGGCTTGCTGTGCCGGGCGCGTCGCGCCGTGTTCGACGACACGCTCGTGCTGCGGATGATGCTTCCTGGCCTCATAATCCGGCGTGCGTGTAAAACGCACGTTGGGTGCAAGGAAGAAATATTCCTGCCAGGCAGGGCTCTCGATATCGCCGATTTTCGAAGGCGTGTCGTCCGAGCCACTCCGCGGCTCCATATAGGGCCGCTTGTTGCCGCCGAGATCGACCATAGGCGCGGAATAGCCGGCCTGGCGTGTGGCGGGCTGCCGACCGTCCGGCTCCTTGCGAGCCATACGATCAAGGGCGCCTGCGGCGGAAGAACTTCGCTGATCACCCCTGTCGCCGATGCTCTCGAAGCGCTTCCCCTCGGGATCATCAGGCGGTGCGGCCGTCGACAAATTGACCCGGGAAAAACGCTTGGCTTCCATTCTCAAGACTCACTCTGAAATGTCTGCCGAGCAATAGGGAGCGAGTGGTTAACAGTTGCTTCCCGGATGGGTCGCCTACGATCCTGAGCGCCAAAATCTTCGCGAGCGACGCGGCACGATCGTCGCCTCGCCGCACCCACCGCGGTGGCGCGATCTACTCGCTGTGCCATAGCAGGCCGATGGGTCTCTTCGGCCAATCTCTGTTCAGAATCTGGCTCTGTTCGGGAATCTGGTCATGATCCCACGATCATCCCGTCATGCCTGGGGCGCCAGACCGTTTTCGTGAAGCAGATGAGGTGCGCTAGCCGGTCTTGCCGTGCCGGACAAGGTCCTGGGCAATGGACAGCTGCAGCGCTTCCGCCAACTCTCGCGCCGCGCGATTCTCGGCGTCGATCTGCGCCCGGTATGCGGCGAATTCCTGACGCGGCCTGTCGAAGGACGAGGTGATCGAACGCTTGCCGGATGCGATCACCACGCCGGTCTTCGCATCGGCCAGCGTATAGCTGCCGGTCAGCGTCACGGAACCGGCGGTCGGCTCGTCTTCGTCGGTTCCGACCTGCACAAGTGCCGCGGACTCGACCGCTTCGGTCACGCCGAGATTGAGCGAATAGGCCGGCGAGGCCGGCTCGCCGGCGCCTCGTCCAAACCCGAAAATGAGATTGTTGCGCACCTGTTGGCCGTAACGCGTATTGACCGGCTTGATGCCGATCAACGCCAGTTCGGCACTGGCACTGGCCTGCGAACCCGACAGTGGCGCGCTCGAATAGAGCGGCCGCACCGTGCAGGCCGAGACAAGCGCGAGCGAACCTATCAGGCCGGCAAGCGCCATGCGGCGCAGCAAATGGCTCAACTCTGTCTTTTCCCGATCAGGCAACGACATTGACGATCCTCTGCGGCACGATGATCACCTTGCGCGGAGCCTTCCCTTCGAGTGCTTTCTGCACGAAGTCGAGAGCCAATACCGCTTTTTCGACCGCACCTTGGTCCGCGTCGCGGGCAATTGTCAAATCCCCCCGCTTCTTGCCGTTGACCTGTACCGGATAGGTGACTTCGTTGTCGACGACCAGCGCCGGATCGAAGACCGGCCAAGGCCGTTCGGCAACGAGATCGGTGCCGCCGAGCGTTGCCCAGCACTCCTCGGCCAGATGCGGCATGACCGGCGCGATCAGATGCACGAGAATCTCCACCGCCTGCCGGCAGGCGCCTTTCAGCGCTGCATCGGCCTTGCCTTCTGCCACCTCGTTAAGCGGCGTGGTCAGCGCGTTGGCCAGTTCGTAGATGCGGGCGATGGCGCGGTTGAAAGCGAGCTTCTCGATATCCTCTCCGACCGCCTTGAGTATCTTGTGCGCGGCCTTGGAAACCACCGCGGCCTCGCCGCTGCTGGCCGCCACGGGCTTGATGCCGGCCAGTGTTTCGGCCGCCGTCGACACCAGGCGCCAGATGCGCTGGATGAAGCGATGCGCGCCGGCGGCGCCATCGTCGGTCCACTCGACATCGCGCTCGGGAGGCGAATCCGACAGCATGAACCAGCGCGCCGTATCGGCGCCGTAGCCATCGGTGATGTCTTCCGGGCTCACAGTGTTCTTCTTCGACTTCGACATCTTTTCCAGCGGGCCGATGGAGACGGTCTCGCCGGTGGCGATCTCGATGGCGCTGCGCTTGCCGTCAACGTCGTCCAGCCGAACTTCGGTGGGCGCCAGCCAGCGGCCGTTCGATGCCGAGCCAACACGATAGGTTTCGTGCACCACCATGCCTTGCGTGAACAGGCCCTTGAACGGCTCGGCCAGATCGACATGGCCGGCCTCGCGCATGGCGCGGGTGAAGAAGCGCGAATAGAGCAGATGCAGGATCGCGTGCTCGATCCCGCCAATATACTGGTCGACCGGCAGCCATTCGTTGGCCGCCTTGGGATCGGTCGGTTCATGTGCCCACGGCGCGGTGAAGCGGGCAAAATACCACGACGAGTCGACGAACGTGTCCATCGTGTCGGTTTCGCGCCGCGCATCCCTGCCGCATTGCGGACATTTCACATGCCGCCATGTCGGATGACGGTCGAGCGGATTGCCCGGGCGGTCGAAATCGACATCGTCGGGCAGCTTCACCGGCAGGTCCGCCTTCGGCACCGGCACCACGCCGCAAGCCTCGCAATGGATCATCGGGATAGGGCAGCCCCAGTAGCGCTGGCGCGAAATGCCCCAATCGCGCAGACGGAAATTCACCTTGCGCTCGGCCATCGGCCGGTTGCCGATCGTCTTCTGCTCCAGCAGTTTGGCGACTTCGTCGAAAGCCTGATCCGGCTTCAAGCCGTTGAGAAAGCGCGAATTGATCATCACGCCGTCATCGACATAGGCTTCATCGATGATCTGGAACGTCGCCGGATTCTCGCCTTCCGGCATCACCACCGGAATCACCGGCAGGCCGTATTTGTTGGCGAAGTCGAGGTCGCGCTGGTCGCCGGACGGGCAGCCGAAAATGGCGCCGGTGCCGTATTCCATCAGCACGAAATTGGCGACATAGACAGGCAGCGTCCAGTTGTCGTCAAACGGATGGACGACGCGGAGGCCGGTGTCAAAACCCTTCTTCTCAGCTGTCTCCAGCGCCGCCACCGAGGTGCCCATATGGCCGATATCCTCGATGAACTTCGCCAGTGCCGGATTGTGCGCAGCGGCCTTCTTGGCCAACGGATGATCGGCGGCGACAGCCATGAAGGAAGCGCCGAAGATGGTGTCGGGCCTTGTCGTATAGACTTCCAACTCATGCTCGCCATCGGAGGCGTCGGCCAGAGGCCAACGGATCAGCAGGCCTTCCGAGCGGCCGATCCAGTTCTGCTGCATCAGCTTCACTTTTTCCGGCCATTCGTCGAGGCCTTCGAGCGAATCCAGCAGATCCTGGGCGAAGTCGGTGATCTTGAAGAACCACTGCGTCAGTTCGCGCTGTTCGACCAGCGCGCCCGAGCGCCAGCCGCGCCCGTCGATGACCTGCTCGTTGGCAAGCACCGTCATGTCCTCCGGATCCCAGTTGACCTTGGAGGATTTGCGCGTCACCAGCCCCTTCTCGACAAAGTCGAGGAACAGCATCTGCTGGCGGTGGTAGTAATCGACGTCGCAGGTGGCGAATTCGCGCGCCCAGTCCAGCGACAGCCCCATGACCTTGAGCTGCTCGCGCATGGTGGCGATGTTCTGGTAGGTCCACTCCTTGGGGTGGACCTTATTCTGCATCGCCGCGTTTTCGGCCGGCATGCCGAAGGCGTCCCAGCCCATCGGGTGCAGCACGTTGAAGCCCTTGGCCCGCTTGTAGCGCGCCACCACGTCGCCCATCGTGTAATTGCGGGTATGACCGATATGGATGCGCCCCGACGGATAGGGGAACATCTCCAGCACGTAGTATTTCGGGCGCGGATCGTCATTGTGCGCTTCGAACAGCTTCTTGGCGTCCCAGGCCTTCTGCCATTTGGGCTCTGACGCGCGCGGATTGTATCGTTCGGTTGCCATGGGACGTTTTTCACTTAAAAGCATGCGCGAACTGCGGGCGATGGCTCGGCAGTTCAGGGAATGTGGTCCGGGTGTTCACCATGGTTTGGCAAACCCGTCAACCATATGGGTACCGCGTCTGACAAAAACGCCGGTCAAAACAGCAGGATTTGCATATGGGTGACGCCGTTCAGCAATTTTTCGCGGTCAAGGCGAAGATCGCCGCCGCCGAACGCGAGGCCGGCCGCGAAGCCGGCGCCGTGATCCTGGTCGCGGTCTCAAAGACCTTTGATGCCGCCGACATCGGCCCGGTCATCGAAGCCGGCCAGCGCGTCTTCGGCGAGAACCGGGTGCAGGAGGCGCAAGCCAAATGGCCTGATCTGAAGGACGCATTTCCCGACATCGAACTGCATCTGATCGGCCCGCTGCAATCCAACAAGGCTAGGGAAGCGGTAGCACTGTTCGACGTCATCGAGACGGTCGATCGCGAGAAGATCGCCGCCGAACTCGCCAAGGAGATCGCCAAACAGGGCCGCGCGCCAAAACTCTATGTCCAGGTCAACACCGGCTCCGAGCCGCAGAAGGCCGGCATCGAGCCCCGCGACGCCGTGGCCTTCGTCGCCCGCTGCCGCGACGTGCACGGCCTCGCCATCGAAGGCCTGATGTGCATCCCGCCGGCCGACGAGAATCCCGGTCCGCATTTTGCGCTGTTGGAGAAGCTTAGCAAGGAAGCCGACGTCGCCAAACTCTCAATGGGCATGTCCGGCGACTACGAAACAGCAATCGCCTTCGGCGCCACCAGCGTCCGCGTCGGTTCGGCGATCTTCGGCACTCGCTGAGACGCAACGGCCTTTGGGCCAATCCGACAGGCTCGTTGCTCCAGGACTGGAAACGAAACGTACCGTTCCTATTTGCTTTGGGTCGTCACAAACTCTCTGGAGCCGCCACCATGCGCTACAACCAGCTTGGAAATACGGGGATGTTCGTCTCCGAACTGTGCCTCGGCACCATGACCTTCGGCGCCGCCGGCCAGAATGCCCAATGGGGCCTGATCGCCAGCCTCGACCAGAAGGGCGTCAACGAGATCGTTGCCCATTCGCTTGCCGCCGGCGTCAATTTCTTCGATTCGGCCGACGTCTACTCCTTTGGCGAATCCGAACGGTTGCTCGGCCAGTCGCTCAGGGATCTCAAGGTCAACAGGCAGAATGTGGTCATCGCCACCAAGGCGCATGGCGCCATGGGTGAAGGCCCCAACCAGCGCGGCTCGTCACGCGGCCACATCATGGATTCGGTCGATGCCAGCTTGGAGCGGTTGCAACTCGACCATATCGATCTCTATCAGTTGCACGGCACCGACACCGTGACGCCGATCGACGAAACGCTGCGGGCGCTCGACGATCTCGTTGCCAGCGGTAAGGTCCGCTATGTCGGCGTCTCCAACTGGGCGGCATGGCGCATCGCCAAGGCGCTCGGCATCGCCGAGCGCAAGGGTTTCGCCCGTTTCGAGACCGTGCAGTCCTATTATTCGATCGCCGGCCGCGATCTCGAGCGCGAAATCGTGCCGCTGCTCAATGAGGAGAAGCTCGGCCTGATGGTGTGGTCGCCGATGGCCGGTGGCCTGCTCTCCGGCAAATATGGCCCCGGCGCACCCGGCAATGGCGAAGGCCGCCGCGCGTCCTTCAACTTCCCGCCGGTCAATGAGGACCGCGCCTGGGCGGCCGTTGCCGTCATGCGCGACATAGCCAAAAAACATGATGTGAGCGTCGCCACGGTGGCGCTCGGCTATGTCCTGGCCAAGCCCTTCGTGATGAGCGTCATCATCGGCGCCAGCCGCATGGAGCAGCTGGAGCAGAACCTTGCCGCCACTGAGGTGAAGCTCGACACCGACGATCTGGTTCGTCTCGACGAGGTCAGCGCCCTGCCGTCCGAATATCCAGGCTGGATGCTGGAGCGCCAGGCAGCGGGCCGCCGTCCGGCGGCGTTCACGCCGAAAGCATAAATACAGCCCACGCTGACATCTCGGGAGCCGTGGCTCCGGAGATGTCAGGTCAGCCGGACGCTCTCGCCCAGAAAATCGAGAAAGGCGCGCACCCGCGCCGGCAGATGCCGGCCCTGGCCGACATAGACGGCGTGGGTCGGCTCCTCGTCACCCGGATTGAATGC
>NZ_RZPL01000024.1:0-17807 GCF_004022805.1 Mesorhizobium sp. M7A.F.Ca.CA.002.04.1.1
AGATTGAGGTTTTCGACCGAAGCCTTTGTTGCCTGCACCTGGGTGCGGGCACCTTCGATGCCCTTGCCGTAGATTTCCGACAGTGCCACGCCGAGCGGATAATAGACGCCAGATGTGCCGCCGGTGAGCACGTTGATGAATTCCTGCGCCTTGGCGGAAACAGCGCCTAGGCCAAGCGACAGCGCCACGGCGCCGGCCGCAACAAGTTTCGTCCTGAAATGGAACATCTGATTTCCTCCCTGAAATAGCAGCCGCATCACCTCCCTGACGCGAACAGAAGCGAGTTTAGACAGCGAGATGGAAATGCCAACCCGCAATCCCATGCGTTAGACGAATGGTTGAGTGCGGGATGCACAGATGGCCGCTTGCGTGAAATGTCTTCGGAGCCGAAAGATTTTTCCAATGCCTGTCGAAATCGGCCAGGGCCGCGCGACATACGTCCGGCTCGCAAACGAAGCAGCCTTCGAAACAACGGGAGAAGACCATGCGATACATGCTTTTGATCTACGTCAATGAAGCCGCGATGGCGGCCGCGCCGACCGATAAGACCTACGAGATCAGCGCTGCCTATGGCGCGTATACCGATGCGTTGAAGAAGTCCGGCGCCTGGCTGGCCGGCGACCGGCTGAAGCCGACCCAGGCCGCCACTTCGGTGCGGATGGTCAATGGCAAGACCAACGTGCTCGATGGCCCCTATGCCGACACCAAGGAGCAGCTTGCGGGCTTCTACATGATCGAGGCCGAGGATGCCGATGCCGCTATCGCCTGGGCGGCGCGCTGCCCCGCGGCCAGCGCCGGCACGGTCGAGCTGCGGCCGATCTGGGAACAGACCATGTGATGGAAAGTGGCCTGGAGATCGCGCGGGCGGCAGCGGAAACCGCCGCCCGGCAAAGCTACGGCAAGCTTGTCGCCTGGCTCGCGGCCCGCACGCGCGACGTGGCCGCAGCCGAGGACGCGCTGGCCGATGCCTTTGCCGCCGCCCTCGAACGCTGGCCAAGAACCGGCGTACCCAAGAAACCGGAAGCCTGGCTGCTGGCGGTGGCAAGGCGGCGCCGCGTCGATGCGGTGCGGCGCCGGCTGACCAGCGAGGCCGGCCGCGAGCATCTCAAGCTGATTGCCGAGGAAGCGGAGGCGCGCATGACCGACGAAGACCTGCCCGACGAGCGGCTGCGGCTGATGTTCGCCTGCGCCCATCCGGCGATCGAATCGAGCGTGCGTTCGCCGCTCATCCTGCAGACGGTGCTGGGGTTCGACGCCGCGACGATCGCTTCCGCCTTCCTGGTCTCGCCGGCAACGATGGGCCAGCGCCTGGTGCGAGCCAAGTCCCGCATCCGTGAAACCGGTATTCCGTTCCGCGTGCCGGAGCAGGCCGAACTCGGCGAACGGCTGGATGCGGTGCTGGAAGCGATCTACGCCGCCTTCGCCGAAGGCTGGTCCGACCCGGCGGGCACCGAGACGCGAGGGCGCAATCTGGCGACCGAAGGCATTTGGCTCGGCCGGCTGGTGGCTTCGCTGTTGCCGGAGGAGCCGGAGGCGCTGGGCCTCCTGTCGCTGATGCTGTTTGCTGAGTCGCGCCGCGCCGCACGGCGCAGCGCCGCCGGCGACTTCGTGCCGCTGGCGGAACAGGATTGCCTTCTATGGGACCGCGCCCTGATCGATGAGGCGGAGGCGCTGCTTTCCCACGCCGCGGCCAAGGGCATCATCGGCCGCTACCAGCTTGAGGCGGCCGTGCAGTCCGCGCATGCGGCACGACGGCTGACCGGCCGCACCGACTGGGCGGCGATCCGCGAGTTCTACGACGCGTTGCTTTCGATCGCAGGATCGCCGGTGGTGGCGATAAACCGCGCGGTGGCGATCGCCGAGGCCGAGGGCGCAGTGGCGGGATTGGCGGCCCTCTACGTGCTGGGCGACGACAAACGGCTTGATGACTATCAGCCCTATTGGGCCGCACGCGCCGGTCTCCTGGCCAGGCTTGGTCAGGTACTGCAAGCCTGCGAAGCCTATGACCGGGCGATCGGCCTCGAGCGCGACCCGGCGGTGCGCCGCTTCCTGCAGGAAAAGCGGGCAGTGCTCAGAAATTGAGCTTCAGCCCGGCCACATCTCGTGCGAGGTGTTGAGCGTCTTCATCAGCGGATGGTCGCGCAGCCGCGCCCACAGGCGTTCAATGTTCGGCCATGCCGTCCGCGCGCTGTCGATGTCGGGATGCCAGGCCACCAGCATGACCAGATAGATGTCGGCCAGCGACACCCGGTCGCCGACCAGCCAGTCACGGCCTTCAAGCGCGGCATCCAGAACGGCAAAGCCACGGTCCATCTCGGCCACGGCTGCCTGCTTGACCGCCTTGGTGCCTTCGGGATCGGCAGTGTAGCGGTATGCGTAGTAGAAACGCAGCACCGCCGGATAGAGCACCGACGACATGAAGGCCATCCAGCGCAGGAAATCGGCGCGGGCAGGCGCGTCTGCTGCCGGCGCCAAATTGGCATCGGGATGACGCTCGGCAAGCAGGATGCAGATCGCCGCCGATTCCGTCATCGAGCTTCCGTCCGGCAAGGTCAGCACCGGCACCTGGTTCAACGGACTGATGTCGAGGAAGGCGGGGTCGGGCCGGTCGGTCTTCGGCACGTCGATCTGCTCGAACTGTGCATTCGCCAACGCCAGCGCTGCCTCGACGACGAAGCCGCCGCTGCCAGGACGGGTATAAAGCTTGTACATAAAATTCTCCCCCGGCCGCGCAAAGCAGGCCGGGGCGATATGAACCGGAAGCGGTGCCGCGCTCAAGCCGCCGATGGCGGCCACGCGCGTTTTTTCAGCGGGCCAGCTTGGACGCGAAGGAGCGTCGGACTACGATCCCAGCCCCTCGAACAGGATTGTCGACAGATAGCGCTCGGCGAAGGACGGGATGACCACCACAAGATTTTTGCCCTTGTTCTCCGGCCGCGAGCCGACGACGATGGCCGCCTGCAGGGCGGCGCCCGAAGAGATGCCGACCGGCACGCCTTCGAGGCGGGCGACGAGGCGGGCATTGGCCACCGAATCCTCGTTCGACACCTTGACGATCTCGTCATAGATCGTCGTGTCGAGGATCTTGGGCGCAAAACCGGCGCCGATGCCCTGGATCTTGTGCGGGCCGGGCTGGCCGCCCGACAGAACCGGCGAGGAGTCGGGCTCGACGGCGACGACATGCACGGAGGGCTTGCGCTTCTTCAGCACCTGGCCGACGCCGGTGATGGTGCCGCCGGTGCCGATGCCGGCGACGAAGATATCGACCTCGCCATGCGTATCGTTCCAGATTTCCTCGGCCGTCGTCGTGCGGTGGATTTCCGGATTGGCCGGGTTCTCGAACTGCTGCGGGATGATCGCATTGGGGATCGTCGCTGCCAGTTCGTCGGCCTTGGCGATGGCGCCCTTCATACCTTTCGGACCCTCGGTCAGCACCAACTCGGCGCCGAGCAGCGCCAGCATTTTCCGGCGCTCGACCGACATTGTTTCGGGCATCGTCAGGATCAGCTTGTAGCCCTTGGCCGCGGCGGCGAAGGCAAGCGCGATGCCGGTGTTGCCCGACGTCGGTTCGATCAGCGTTGTCTTGCCGGGAGAAATCTTGCCTGATGCCTCAAGCGCCTCGATCATCGCCACGCCAATGCGGTCCTTGACCGAGGCGATCGGATTGAAGAATTCGAGCTTGGCGATGAGATTGGCGACGATGCCCTTTTCCCTGGCGAACTTGTCGAGCCGCACCAGGGGCGTGTCGCCGATCGTATCGGTGATGGAATTGTAGACGCGGCCGCGACCGGGCACACGGGCTGTGACGGGCTTGTTCATTGGTTTCGCTCCCAGAATTTCAGGCGAGTAAGGATTTCAGGCAGTGGAATTGCAGCCGGCAAGATAGGGCCTTCGGTCGCGCAAGATAGACTGTCGGCTGAAAATATCCGAGTGGGCCCTGTGTCTAAAACCGTGCCGTCCCGGAAAAGCATTTCTCGCAAAGGCCCGTTTGCGAAATGCTTTGGCGGAAAGCTCTCTATTGCCGAGCGGCAATCGCTGCAGCAGCACCGACCATGAAGCCGGCCGCCGTGCGGTTCAGCGCCTTGAGCGCGCGGGGCGATTTCAGAAACCAGCGCGCCTTGGCCGCCAGCGCCAGATACGGCACCAGCACCACCAACAGGACGACAACGGTCAGCGCGACGAGGATGCCGTAATCCGCCAGCGTGATGGTTTTCAGGTCGACGATGGTCGGCGTGATCGCGAGATAGAAGATCATCGTCTTCGGATTGCCGAGGGTAACGGTCAGGCCGGCGGCAAAGCTCGACAGCAAGCCGCCCTTGCCTTTTCCGGCCTCGACGGTCTCGGGCGTGATGCCGCTGTTCCAGAAGCGCCAGCCGAGAAAGGCGAGATAGGCGACGCCGAGCCATTTGATGGCCAGGAAAACCATGCCGAAGGATTGTGCGACGAAGGCGAGGCCAAGCACCACGGCGGTCAGATAGGTGATGTCGCCAACCATCAGGCCAAACGACATCGCCAGCGACGAGCGGAAGCCTGAGCCGAGCGCACGGGCGACCAGCGCGGTGATGCCGGGACCAGGAATCGCGGCGGCGATGCCGAGGGCCGCACTATAGGCGAGGAATCCGGTAAGGGTCATGGCACTGGTCTCGGATCAGAGCGTTTTATTGCATGGGACAGGCCAAGATTGAATTCCCTGGGGCCGGATTCCATTGCACCAGATATCGAGGGCTCGCCTTACGAAGCCCCCTCATCCGGCCGCTTCGCGGCCACCTTCTCCCCGAGGGGAGAAGAGACGGGCGCCAGCGTCTGCTGACTCCTCTCCCCTCGGGGAGAGGTCGGATTGTTCCCGAATTGCTCTTCGCAATTCGGTTGGCAATCCGGGTGAGGGGGCCTGCGTTACCTGAGCAGATCAGGACGGACCGTCGCCATGGGTGACACGCCAGATGGTGCCGTTGCCGTCCTCGCTGACGATCAGCGCACCGTCGCTCGCAATCGCCACGCCGACCGGCCGGCCCCAGACCTCACCGTTGGAAACGACGAAGCCGGTGATGAAATCCTCATACGCGCCGGTCGGCTTGCCGTCCTTGAACAGCAACCGCACCACCTTGTAGCCGGTCCTGTTGCCGCGGTTCCATGAACCATGCAGAGCGACGAACGCATCGCCCTTGTATTCAGCTGGAAAGCTCTTCCCCTCGTAGAAGGCGATGGTGAGCGGCGCCGAATGCGCCTGCATCAGCACATCGGGAACGGTCGTTTTGCCGGCAAGATCGGGGCGCTCACCCTTGTGGCGCGGATCCTCATTGTTGCCGATATAGTACCAGGGCCAGCCATAGAAGGCACCCTCCTTGACCACGGTCGCGTATTCGGGTGGCACATTGTCGCCAAGCGCATCGCGTTCGTTGACGACGCACCACAGCGCGCCGGTCGCCGGCTGCACGGTCATACCCGAGCAGTTGCGCAGGCCGGCGGCAAAGATGCGGCCGTTCTTGCCATCGGGATCGAAGGTCAGCACGTCGGCGCGGCCGTCTTCAGAACCCCAGGCTGCACCCAGCGGCTGCGATTTCGCCCAGGCATCGAGTCCGCCTTTCGGCTCCCGGCCCATGTCCTCGGCGACATTCGATCCCGAGCCGACCGAAAGGTAAAGCGTCTTGCCGTCCGGCGAGAAGGCGATATCGCGGGTCCAGTGATGACTGGCGGGGATGTTGCCGACGATGGTTTCCGGGTCGCCGGAGGCCTTCAGTTCGCCATTGCGGTAGGCAAAGCGCACGATGCTGTCGCTGTTGGCGACATAGACCCATTGCGGGTCAGGGCCCGGCGGATAGAAGGCAATGCCATAGGGTCGGTTGAGATTGCCGGCAAAGATGCCGTCCTGCGCCGGCTTCGCACTGCCTTCGGCGAGGCGATAGATGCGGACCTGGTTGGCTTTGCTGTCGGCGACGAACAGGTCGCCATTCGGCGCGACGCGCACGACGCGTGGATTGTCGATGCCCGATGCAACCAGCTCGGCCGAGAACCCCGGCGGCAGTTGCAGCTTCGCGTCTGCCGGCATGTCCGCGATGCCGGCGCTGTTCGAGGTCGACCGGGTGGCATTGGGCTTGGGCAGATCATCCGGTCTGATCAGCCGGCGGGTGCCCGGCTTGTCCGCTCGCCAGTCGCCGAAGGCAGCCGCGCCTTTCAGTACCGGTTCGTCCGCCTGCTGGGCGAATGAAGCGGTCGAGACAAACAGTGCGGCGGAAAGTGCCGGGCCGGCAAAACGCATCATTCGGTCCTCCAGTGTTCGGGCGTGAAAACAGGAACGACCGGTTTCGTCGATCGTTCCACGGCACACGATGAGGTGAAGGAAGCTTGCGGTTTTCCGGTTCAGGTCCCGGCGGCGTAGAAATCGTCGTCGAGGCGTTTTTCCAACTCGACGAGGTCAGCCGGCAGCGGCAGGCCCATGGCGCGCATTTCCTGCAGTTTTTCGCGCAGCTGCTCCTGGATCTCGTGCTGGTCTTCCGGCTGGTTGACCATCTCCTCGAGCAGCAGGCTGATCCGGGCCTTGAATTCTTCGAGCGCCATCGTCGTCTCCTCGGTTGGATCAGCTCAGCGCAGCATGCGTGAAATCAGCTGCGCCGTATAGTCGACCATTGGGACGATGCGCGCGTAATTCAGCCGGGTCGGGCCGATGACGCCGAGCGCGCCGACGACGCGGGCATCCTTGTCGCGATAGGGGGCGACGACCAGCGACGAGCCCGACAGCGAAAACAGCTTGTTTTCCGAGCCGATGAAGATGCGCACACCCGAGCCCTGCTCGGCGAGGTCAAGCAGCTGGATAAGCCCGTCCTGCGTCTCCATGTCCTCGAACAGATGGCGCAGCAGCTCGATGTCGGCCTGGGCGGTGACGTTTTCAAGCAGATTGGCACGCCCGCGCACGATGAGCCGTGCCGGCAGGCCGCTGTCGGCGCCGGCCCACACCGCCAGCCCCTTCTCCACCAGGTCCTGCGACAGCGTGTCGAGCGCGGCCCTGGTTTCTTCCTTGATGCGAGCGATCTCGATCCGCGCCTCGGCCAGCGTGCGGCCGCGTATATGGGCGTTGAGGAAATTCGAGGCCTCGTGCAGTTGCGAGACGGTGATCCCGGCGGGCAGGTCGACGACGCGGTTTTCGACGTCGCCATTCTGCGACACCAGCACCGCCAGCGCCTTCGTCGGCTCAAGCTGGATGAATTCGATGTGCTTCAGCGCCACCTCGTTTTTGGCGGCCAGCACCAGGCCGGCGCCGCGCGACATGCCCGACAGCATCTGGCTGGCCTCGGTCAGCATGTGCTCCAGCGTCGCACCGGAGCCGGACGCCCGCACCTGTGCCTCGATGGCGCGGCGCTCCTCGTCGGAAAGGTCGCCAAGCTCCATGAAGGCATCGACGAAGAAACGCAGGCCGGCCTGCGTCGGCAGCCGGCCGGCCGAAATGTGCGGCGCGTAGATCAGGCCGAGATGCTCGAGGTCGCTCATCACGTTGCGGATGGTCGCCGGCGACAGTGAGGACGGCAGGATACGCGACAGGCTGCGCGATCCCACCGGTTCACCGTCCCTGAGATAGGAATCGACGATGCGCCGGAAGATGTCGCGGGAACGCATGTCGAGCGCCTGGAATACTGGCGACTGAAGCGCGGGCGACTGCGAACTCGGATCGACTGCCTTGGTCATACGGCCAAAAACCTCCGGCCCAAGGATATAGACTTACACTGCACCCGCGCAACCCGGTGTCTGTGTCCGATCGTCAGCCCATTTTCCTTTGCGCCACGCGTCCCATGCGGTTACAAGCCGGCCAAGATTCCGAAAAATGACAAGAAAGCAGCCCTGAATGCGCCCTTCCAAACGCCAATTCGACGAAATGCGTGCCATCTCCTTCGAGCGTGGCGTCTCCAAGCATGCCGAAGGCTCATGCCTGGTGAAGTTCGGCGACACGCATGTCCTGTGCACGGCCAGCCTCGAGGAAAAAGTGCCGGGTTGGATGCGCAACTCCGGCAAGGGCTGGGTGACGGCGGAATACGGCATGCTGCCGCGCTCGACCGGCGAGCGCATGCGCCGTGAGGCTTCGGCCGGCAAGCAGGGCGGCCGCACGCTGGAAATCCAGCGGCTGATCGGCCGCTCCTTGCGCGCCGTGGTCGATTTGCAGGCGCTGGGCGAACAGCAGATCACCGTCGACTGCGACGTCATCCAGGCCGATGGCGGCACCCGCACCGCATCGATCACCGGCGGCTGGGTGGCGCTGTATGACTGCCTGCGCTGGATGGAAGCGCGCCAGATGGCCAGCGTCGCCAAGGTGCTGAAGGACCATGTCGCGGCGATCTCCTGCGGCATCCATGACGGCCAGCCGGTCATCGACCTCGACTATATCGAGGATTCCGCGGCCGGCACCGACGCCAATTTCGTCATGACAGGCAAGGGTGGCATCGTCGAGATCCAGGGCACCGCCGAGGGCGAGCCTTTCTCCGAGGAGCAGTTCGCGGACCTGATGGGCCTGGCCAAGAAAGGCATCCAGCGCCTGGTGAGTTTGCAGCAGATGGCAGTGGCTTAGTTTTTAGATGTCGAGCCTGAGCGCCCCCCTCTGGCCTGCCGGCCATCTCCCCCTCAAGTGGGGAGATCGGATGTCATCTAGGGCTTCGCCAATCTCCGGCGTTGTAGGGCGCGCGACAATGCAGAAGCTGCCAATCTCCCCACCTGAGGGGGAGATGGCCGGCAGGCCAGAGGGGGGCGCCTCGTGACACCCTCCACGATCCTGGAATCGGCCCTCTACGTCACAGACCTGCCCGCCGCCGAAACCTTCTACACCGACATCCTCGGCCTCAATCTCCTCGGCAAGGTCGACGGCCGCCACCTCTTCTTCCGCTGCGGCCCCGGCGTGCTGCTCGTCTTCAACGCCGAGGCAACCAAAATCCCGCCGGCGCCCGACGCGAGGCTGCCGGTGCCACCGCACGGCGCGGTCGGCCAAGGTCATCTCTGCTTTACGGCGACCGACGATGAAATCGCCGGCTGGAAAGCCCATCTGGAGGCAAAGAAGATCGCCATCGAGAGCGAATTCGAGTGGCCGCAGGGCGGCCGTTCGATCTATATACGCGACCCCTCGGGCAACTCGATCGAATTTGCCGAGCCAAGAATCTGGGGCCTTTGATGCATTCTCTCGATGGCAAGAAGATCGTCGTCGCCACCCATAATGAGGGCAAGCTGCGCGAATTCGCCGACCTGATGGGACCGTTCGGCTTCGAAGCGAAGTCGGCCAGGGAGTATGGCCTGCCGGAGCCGGACGAGACCGGCACCACCTTCGAGGAGAACGCCTACATCAAGGCGCTCGCCGCCGCCAAGGCGACCGGCCTGCCGGCGTTGTCGGACGATTCCGGCCTGTGCGTCGACGCGCTTGACGGCGCGCCCGGCGTCTACACCGCCAACTGGGCCGAAACCCCGGACGGTTCGCGTGACTTCGGCATGGCCATGCAACGCACCGAAGTGGCGCTGCAGGAGGTCGGCGCCGCCTTGCCGGAGCAGCGCAAGGGACGCTTTGTCGCCGTCATCTGCCTGGCGTTTCCCGACGGCGAGGCCGAATATTATCGCGGCGAGGCCGAGGGCACGCTGGTCTGGCCACCGCGCGGCGAGCTCGGCTTCGGCTATGATCCTGTGTTCCTGCCCGAGGGCTTCGAAAAAACCTTCGGCGAAATGAGCGCCGAGGAAAAGCATGGCTGGAAGCCCGGCCAGGCCACGGCGCTGTCGCACCGCGCCCGTGCCTTCCAGAAATTCGCCAAAGCGAGATTGGGCTCGGCATGAGCATGCTGCTCGACCGGACGCCCGGCTTCGGCGTCTATGTCCACTGGCCGTTCTGCGCGGCCAAATGCCCCTATTGCGACTTCAACAGCCATGTTCGCCACCAGCCGGTCGACCAGGAGCGCTTTGCCGCCGCCTTCGAGGCCGAACTGGCGACGATGCGCGAGCGCACCGGGCCGCGCGAGGTGACCAGCGTTTTTCTAGGCGGCGGCACGCCCTCGCTGATGAAGCCGGAAACCGTGGCCAGGGTTCTGGACGCCGTGGCGAAGAACTGGACTGTGCCTGCCGGCATCGAGGTGACGCTGGAGGCCAATCCGTCCTCGGTCGAGGCCGAGCGCTTTCGCGGCTATCGGGCGGCTGGGGTCAATCGCGTGTCGCTCGGCGTGCAGGCGCTGAACGACAAGGATTTGCGCTTCCTCGGCCGGCTGCACAATGTCGAAGAGGCCCTGCACGCCATCGGCCTCGCGCGGGAAATATTCCCAAGGCTGTCCTTCGACCTGATCTACGCCCGCCCCGGCCAGACGCCGGAGGCTTGGGCATCGGAGCTGGAACAGGCGATCGGCCATGCCGCCGACCATCTGTCGCTCTACCAGCTGACCATCGAGGAAGGCACGCCCTTTCACGCGCTGCATGCGGCAAAGAAATTCATCATTCCCGACAACGACCATGCCGCCGACCTCTATGCACTGACGCAGGAGATCACCAAGGCGCACGGCCTGCCGGCCTACGAGATTTCCAACCACGCCAGGCCTGGCGCCGAGAGCCGGCACAACCTGACCTACTGGCGCTATGGCGAATATGTCGGCGTCGGGCCGGGCGCGCATGGCCGCTTCGTCGAGAACGGCCGGCGCACGGTGACAATCGCCGAGCGGATGCCGGAAACCTGGGCCAATCTGGTCGAGGCCAAGGGCCATGGCGTCACCGGCG
The DNA here is from genome assembly GCF_004022805.1 of Mesorhizobium sp. M7A.F.Ca.CA.002.04.1.1. Taxonomy (NCBI): domain Bacteria; kingdom Pseudomonadati; phylum Pseudomonadota; class Alphaproteobacteria; order Hyphomicrobiales; family Phyllobacteriaceae; genus Mesorhizobium; species Mesorhizobium sp. M7A.F.Ca.CA.002.04.1.1. The sequence continues at coordinate 10,717 of NZ_RZPL01000024.1, forward strand.
GCGAGATCCTGACGCGCTCGGAAGAGGCCGACGAATTCCTGCTGATGGGCCTGCGGCTGGCCGAAGGCATCGACCTCTCCCGCTACGAGGCGTTCTCCGGGCGCGGCCTGTCGAGCGCGCGGTTGTCGATGCTGCAGGGCGAAGGGCTGGTGGCGCCGATCGGCAATGCGCGCCTGCGCGCCACGGCCGCCGGCATGATCGTGCTCGACGCGGTGGTCGCCGATCTGGCGCGCTAACCCTTGAAGAACGTCCTTTTCGTCTGCAGCCAGAACCGCTTGCGCAGCCCGACCGCCGAACAGGTGTTTTCAACGCGCCGCGATATCGAGGTGGCCTCGGCCGGAACCAACCACGATGCCGACACGCCGCTGACGCATGAGCTGGTCGCTTGGGCCGACATCATCTTCGTCATGGAAAAGGCGCACCGCACCAAGCTGCAGAAGAAATTCAGGGCCAGCCTGAAGAAGGCGCGTGTGATCTGCCTCGACATACCTGACGATTATGAATTCATGGATCTGGAGTTGATTGGCCTTCTGAAGGCACGCGTTTCACGGTATCTCGGTTAAGACGCAATCCGCGAAGGCCACCCGCATGAACCTGACCGTATCCTCCTGGCAATTCTGGGCGCTGCTCTCGGCTGCATTCGCTGCCCTGACGGCGATCTTCGCCAAGGTCGGCATCGAGAACATCAATTCCGATTTCGCCACCTTCATCCGCACGATCATCATCCTGATCGTGCTCGGTGCCATCCTGCTCGCCAGCGGCCAGTTCCAGTCGCCGGCTACGATCTCGGGAAAGACCTGGGCTTTCCTCGCCCTGTCCGGTCTGGCGACCGGCGCTTCATGGCTCTGCTATTTTCGCGCCCTGAAGATCGGCAATGCGGCGCAGGTGGCGCCGATCGACAAGCTAAGCGTCGTGCTTGTGGCGGTGTTTGGCGCGGCCTTTCTCGGCGAGCGGTTGTCCGGAGCGAACTGGCTTGGCGTCGCCCTTATCGCGGCGGGTGCTGTGCTGGTCGCCTATCGAGGGTAGTTGCGCGCCATGGCGTGCGTTCTTCGTTTCAAGACGGGTGATGAAGATATCGAAGCGATTGGGCATCGTCCGGTCAGTGCTCCGTCGTGCTGTCGGGTTTGTTGTCGGAAAGGCTGACGTTCGTCGGCAAGGTGCTGGCGACGCGCTCTTCGGTCAGGCTGTGCTCGGTCTTGGCAGACGGGCGCTTGTCCCTGGGGGTGGCAACGCGGTTGCGGCCGGCATAGTAGGGCTCGAAAGCGTCTTGTATCTTGAGGCTGTCCATCCTGTCCTCCTCCGGAATCAGGGGGCTAATCTGCCAACGCCGGTTTGGTTCCCCACTGTGGCAAAGGAAAGGCGAATTCCTTACATCGGCGTCAGCTTTTGCAAGCCCGCGTCAGCCGTGCCAAACAGGGTCGAACGGAGACTTGATCAGTGACCGCAGAGACGGGCAAGCGCAGCTATGTGGTCGGGCAGACCGAGATCGCGGCCCGGCCGCTGGAGCCGGCGCTCTATCTGGTGGCGACGCCGATCGGCAATCTCGCCGACATCACGCTGCGCGCGCTGGAGACGCTGGCCGCCGCCGACATCGTCGCTTGCGAAGATACACGGGTGTCGCGCGTGCTGCTCGACCGTTATGGCATCCGCCGCCGCACCACAGCCTATCATGAGCATAATGCCGGCGAGGCCGGGCCGAAGCTGATCGCGGCGCTGCAGGCCGGACAGAGCGTGGCGCTGATCTCCGATGCCGGCACGCCGCTGGTGTCCGATCCCGGCTACCGGCTGGTCGGCGAGGCGCTCGACCACGGCATTCGCGTCGTGCCTATCCCCGGCCCATCGGCGCCGCTCGCGGCGTTGACCGCATCCGGCCTGCCCTCCGATGCCTTCATGTTCGCCGGATTTTTACCGGTGAAGACCGGGCAGCGGCTGACGCGGCTGGAGGCACTGAAAGCCGTGCCGGCGACATTGATTTTCTTCGAATCGCCGCGCCGGCTGGCCGAATCCCTCGGTGCCATGGTCGAAGCGCTGGGCGGCGAGCGCAAGGCCGCGATCGGCAGGGAATTGACCAAGACCTTCGAGGAGATGCGAACCGGCACGCTGCAGGCGCTGGCCGACCACTATGCCGCGGCCGATACGCCGAAGGGCGAGATCGTCGTCTGCGTCGCTCCGGCCGAGGCCAGGGTCGACGAACCCGCCGACATCGACCGTTTGCTTCTGTCGCTTGCCGCCGAGATGCCGGCCTCCAAGGCGGCGGCGGAAGCCGCGAAGATGACCGGCGGCCAGAAACAGGCGCTCTATCGGCGATTGCTGGAGCTCAAGGATGCTTCGGGAGAAAGCGACGGTGGCTGAACGCCCGAGCGCCAGCCGCCAAAAAGCCTATCGGCGCGGCCATCGCAGCGAATGGCTGGCGGCGGCAGCGCTGATGCTGAAGGGCTACCGGATCCTGGCGCGCCGCCACCGCACGCGCTTCGGCGAGATCGACCTGATCGCGCGGCGCGGCGACCTGGTGCTGTTCGTCGAGGTCAAGGCGCGCCGGTCGCTGATGGAAGCCATGGAGGCGATCGGCCACGAATCGGAACGTCGAATAGAAGGCGCGGCCGACATCTGGCTGTCGCGCCAAGCGGACTACGGCAGGCTGTCGATGCGCTTCGACATGGTCGCCGTGCTGCCCTGGCGCTGGCCGGTGCATGTCGAGAACGCGTTTTATGGGAAGAGTTAGAGGGGGCAGCCCTCCTTCATTCGTCATCCACGGGCGGAGCCCGTGGGACGAAGCGTGAGGGCCGCTACGCGGAACACTCCTCACCCCCAGATCATCAACGCCACCAACCCGACACCGCCCACCACCAGCCGCCACCAGCCGAACAGCGAGTAACCCTTGCGCGAGACGTAATCGAGCAGGAAGCGCACGACGATGAGCGCCGTGACAAAGGCGGCGACGAAGCCGACGGCGATGATCGGCAGGTCGGCGCTGCTCAGCACGTTGCGGTTCTTGAACAGGTCGAAGGCGAAGGCGCCGACCATGGTCGGGATTGCAAGGAAGAAGGAAAATTCAGCGGCCGCGCGCTTGTCGACGCCCAAAAGCAGGGCGCCGACGATGGTCGAGCCCGAACGCGATGTGCCGGGAATGAGCGACAGGCACTGGAAAAGCCCGATCTGCAGGTAAAGCCGGGTCGGGAAGCGCTCGACGTCGCGATAAACCGGCTTGAGGTTCATGCGGTCGACCACCAGCAGCACGACGCCGCCGATAATCAGCATGATGCAGATCAGCCTCGGCGATTCGAACAGCACCGTCTTTATGAAATCATGCGCCAGCGCGCCGATGAATGCCGCCGGCAGGAAGGCGATGAGGATGCCGATGACGAAATGCCTGGTCAGTCGGTCGTGCGGCAGTTCGAGCAGCATTTTCCAGAGGCGGCGGAAATAAACGCTGAGGATCGCCAGGATGGCGCCGAGCTGGATCAGGATCTCGAAGGCCTTGCCGGTCGAGTGGAAGCCGAGGAAATGGCCAGCGAGCAGGATATGGCCGGTCGAGGACACCGGTATGAACTCGGTCAGCCCCTCCAGCAGGCCGAGCAGCAGGGCTTCGACGATGGTCTGGCTTTCCATGGCTACCTCGGCATTGGCATGACGGCTGACAGAAGGGCTTGCTTGTCATGGCGTTGAAGTCCCCCTATAGGTCGCAACACCCTGACGGCCCGCTAACCGGGCGGCCAAGACTTACCGGTGCGCCCTGCGATTCGCCAGTGCGCTTTATCATCGCGGAACCATGCTGACGCTTTTCCACCATCCCATGTTCGCCACCTGTCGCTTCGTCCGCCTCGCATTCGGCGAGTATGGCGAGGAGCTGGCTTTGATCGAGGAAAAGCCGTGGACCCGGCGCAAGGAGTTCCTGGCGCTGAACCCGGCCGGCACGCTGCCGATCCTGCTGGCCGAAGGCGACGTGCCGATCGTCGGCGCGACGGTCATATCGGAATATCTCGATGAAACGCGCGGCGTGCTGAAGCGCGACAAGCGGCTGTTCGCCGAGGACCCGATGCAGCGCGCCGAAATCCGCCGGCTCATCGACTGGTATCTCAACAAGGCTGAAAGCGAAGTCACCCGCCATCTGGTGCGTGAGCGCGTGCTGAAGCCGGTCATGCCGGAAACGGCGGGCGGCGGCTCGCCCGACTCGGGCGCGATCCGTGCGGCGCGCGCCAACATCCGCCAGCACATGAAATACACCAACTGGCTGGCCGGCACCCGCCATTGGCTGGCCGGCTCGAGGGTCACCTATGCCGATCTCGCGGCCGCGGCGACGCTGTCGGTGCTCGATTATCTCGGCGAGATAGACTGGCGCGAGCACAGCGCTGCTCGCGAATGGTACACGCGGGTCAAGTCGCGGCCTTCCTTCCGGCCGCTTTTGACCGACCGGGTGCGCGGCCTGTCACCGGTGTCGCATTATGCGGACCTCGACTTCTGACGCCGCAAAACTGCGCGCGCTGATCGACGCTGAGGCGCAGCGCGCCGGCTTCGATGCCGTCGCCGTCACCTCCCCCGATGCGATCCCGCTGGCGCCGGCGCGCCTGGCCGAATTCGTCGCCGATGGCTTTCACGGCTCAATGGACTGGATCGCCGAGACGCTGCAACGCCGCAGTGAACCAACGGCCCTCTGGCCGCAGGTACGCTCGATCGTCGTGCTGGCGATGAACTACGGCCCCGACCATGATCTTCGCGAAGTGCTGGCCAAGCGCGACCGCGGCGCGATCTCGGTCTATGCGCAAAACCGCGACTATCACGATGTGATGAAAGGCCGGCTGAAGGAGATCGCCGGCAAGCTCGTTGCCCGCGCCGGCGGTGACGTGAAGGTGTTCGTCGACACCGCACCTGTCATGGAAAAGCCGCTGGCCGAAGCCGCCGGGCTTGGCTGGCAAGGCAAACACACCAATCTGGTCAGCCGCGAGCACGGCTCCTGGCTGTTCCTCGGCACCATCTTCACCACCGCTGAACTGGTGCCCGACCGCGCCGAAATCGACCATTGCGGCTCCTGCCGCGCCTGCCTCGACGCATGCCCGACCGATGCTTTTCCGGCGCCCTACCGGCTCGATGCGCGGCGCTGCATTTCCTATCTCACCATCGAGAACAAGGGGCCGATTCCGCACGAATTCCGCGAAAAGATCGGCAACCGCATCTATGGCTGCGATGACTGTTTAGCCGCCTGCCCGTGGAACAAATTCGCCCGGGCGGCTTCGGAAGCAAAACTCGCCGCGCGCGATGATCTGCGCGAACCACCGCTCGCCGACCTTTTGGGTCTCGATGACGCGGCCTTCCGCGCTTTCTTCTCCGGTTCGCCGATAAAACGCATCGGCCGCGATCGGTTCATCCGCAACGTGCTGATCGCCGCCGGCAATTCCGGCGATGCCTCTCTTGCCGACACTGTGCGCGCCTTGCTGGACGATGCCTCGCAGCTGGTGCGGGGCGCGGCAATTTGGGCGCTGGCGCGGCTGGTGCCCGATGCCGAATATTCAGAAAGGGCAGCCCTCGGCCTGAAAACCGAGAGCGACGAAGCCGTGCGCGACGAATGGCGTCTGGCGCGGCCAACCAGGGCGAATGCATGAGCGAAAAGCAGATATTCATCTTCGGCGCCGGCTATTCCGGCAGGGCTTTTGCTCGGGCCAACAAAGGCGCCGCGACGATCTTCGGCACGACACGCTCGCCGGAAAAATTCGAGACGCTACGGCAGGCCGGCATCGCCCCGCTGCTGTTCGACGGTGCGCTGACCGAGGAAATCGGCGATGCACTGGAAAAGACAACGCATCTGCTGATTTCGGTCGCCCCGGAGGAGGCTGGCGATCCCGTGCTGGGTGCCGCCCGAGAGGCAATCGCTCAAATGCCGGCGCTGGAATGGATCGGCTATCTCTCTACGGTCGGGGTTTACGGCAATTATGACGGCGCCTGGGTCGATGAAACGGCTGAATGCCGGCCGGTGTCGAAGCGTTCGATGATGCGGGTGGCGGCAGAGCAGGACTGGCTGGAGCTGGGCCGCGAGATTCGCCGGCCGGTGGCGATCCTGCGACTCTCCGGCATTTACGGGCCGGGCCGCAATGCCCTGCTCAATCTGGAAAACGGCAGCGCAAGGCGGCTGGTCAAGCCCGACCAAGTGTTCAACCGCATTCATTGCGACGACATTGCAGGCTCCCTGTGGCAGCTCATCCAAGGCAATAAAGGCGGCATCTTCAACGTCACCGACGATCTGCCGGCGCCGCCGCAGGACGTCGTCGCCTATGCCGCATCATTGATGGGCATCGAACCGCCGCCCGAGATTCCTTTCGACGCCGCCCAACTTTCGCCCATGGCGCGGTCCTTCTATGGCGAGAACAAGCGCGTCGGCAACGCGGCGATCAAGGCGGCGGGCTATTCCCTGCGCTTTCCGGACTACCGCGCCGCCTTCGACCATATGTGGGCGAGCGGCGACTGGCGCGACGGCGAGGCGCGCAGCCCGATGAAGCGCTAAAAGCAATTCCAGGAAAAGTGTGACACGGTTCTCCGTCCGGGATTGCGTCAAAACAGAGATAGAGCGGTTCACCGTTTCGGTGAACCGCTCTATCGATCGAAGCGTTCCGCGTTGCATGCTATGATTCGGCCTGGTGGGGATCCGGTTTCATGAAAACACCGATACAGCCATCTCTCGGCAAAAAATTCAGGGTGGCGGCCGCTCTCGGCCTGTTCGTCCTTGCCGGTCTAGCCGTACGGCCGGCCGCGGCCGAGGAACGGGCAAAAGACCTGTTCGGCGCCAAGAAACTGCCAGCCGCGAGCGCGGCGCAATCGATCGGCTTCTATTCCAAGGGCTGTTTTGCCGGCGGCGTCGCCATTCCCATGGACGGTCCGACCTGGGAGGTGATGCGGCCGTCCCGCAACCGTCGCTGGGGCCATCCGGCTATGATCGCGGTGATCGAGAAATTGTCGCGCGACGCGGCAGCCGATGGTTGGCCGGGCCTGCTGATCGGCGACATTTCGCAGCCGCGCGGCGGCCCGATGCTGACCGGGCATGCCTCGCACCAGATCGGGCTCGACGCCGACATCTGGCTGACGCCGATGCCCAGCCGCCCGCT
>NZ_RZPL01000250.1:0-7186 GCF_004022805.1 Mesorhizobium sp. M7A.F.Ca.CA.002.04.1.1
GCCCCCGGGCGCGTTCCTGCAGGCAACCGAGGCCGCCGAACAGGCGATGGCCGACATCGTCGGCGGACATCTGAAGCGTGCCAAGAAGGTGGCGGATCTTTTCGCCGGTTGCGGTAGCTTTGCTCTGCGCCTGGCCGCGAAGTCGGAAGTCCATGCGGTGGAAGGCGATGCGGCAGCGCTTTCAGCGCTCGACCGTGGATCGCGCTTCGCCACCGGCTTGAAGCGGGTGACGGGCGAACGCCGCGACCTGTTCCGCCGGCCGCTGACGTTCAAGGAGTTGAATGCGTTCGACGGTGTGGTGTTCGACCCGCCGCGCGCCGGCGCCGAGGACCAGTCGAAGCAGATCGCCCGCTCGGATGTTCCCTACGTTGCCGCGGTATCCTGCAATCCGGTGACGCTGGCTCGCGACCTGCGCATCCTCATCGACGGCGGCTACGCCTTGAAGAGCGTGACGCCGATCGACCAGTTCCTGTGGTCGCCGCAAGTCGAAGCGGTGGCACTGCTGGAGAAGCCGAAGAAGCGGCGATAGCCTGGAGGCTTCGGCCCTACGAACTTGGCGACAGTCGTTTCGACGTGCCGCCGCGTTGGTTGATCGACACCCAGGTGTTTGGGTTCTGCTGCGACTGACGTTTCACGAAGTAATAGCCCGTCGCATTCCAGGGCCTGATCTCATTGACCAGATTGTCCAGGACAAGATCACCCTTGTCGGTTTTCACCGTCAGAATGGTGTGGCCTTCATTGTCCAGGTCGCGCACCACGGTCATCAGCAACGCTTGCCGGGGGAATCCCGCTGCCAGAAGAAGCTTGCGCTTGTAGAGCGCGTAGATCTTGCAGTCGCCCTTACCGTCTACCGGATAGTCCCAGTGATCCGCCATCGTACCCCAGTGATCGAAATTGCTGACGGGTTTGATGGCGCTGTTCGCCTTGTGATTTATCCGCTTGAGGATGCGTAGGTTCTGCGCGGTCAGCTTGATATTCGCGGCCGGCAGAGCGGGCACCTTGCACTCCTTTGGCCGGCGATGGCAGAAATCGACCCAACCGTAGGGGACGCTGGTGCTTCCACCAATTGCGGCAGATTGCGTCGATCGCGACTTGAACAATGTCGACTGTGCCGCCGCCGGACTGGCTTGCAACCATGTCGCGCCAATCAACGAAACGAAGCCAAGCAGGAAAGAGGAGGTCAGGACGCCGGGGAAATGCCGCATTGCCAACACCACCGCAACCAGAAGGCCGGCACTGCGTTCGTGCGGAAACGGCAGCCCAGGCAGTTAAACACCTAACAATTTCCTAATGCCGATTGTGTTCACTTCAAGGTGCAGCCGGGAATTCAAACTGGAAAACGCAAGCATCAGCGGGCGCATTCGGTCTGACTCGACCATCAGGGCGCCAGCGACGGACCTTTGTCATGCTTCCTGCAAGCTGTCATATCCCGCCGTCTTTGCAGCCTTGAGGAAATTACGATCAAAGGTTGCAAAGCCAGCGCAATGAGCTGATTTCCCCAGATGCAGAGCATCTGCGAAATCCATTCCCTTCTTTGCGAGGTCGAGTGCGGACGACACCACCGCGCTGTCCGCGACCTCTACTGTTGGGAGCCCGCCAAATGTCCGCAGCGCGATGTCAGGCGCCGCATAACGTAAGCGCCGGCGCAACTCTCATGATGGCGCTCTCGGGTGCGCTCGTCGCCTGGATTTTGCGAAAGATCGCTCGAACCGGGCTATTGCCGTCCTATGCACTTGGCATCGCAGCCATGACGTTTGTCGCAGCTGCGCTGTATGTCTCCGGCCACGACGGGACCGTCGACTACCTGAGTGCTTGGGTCAAATATGCGATCGGTGGCGTCATCGCCTTCCTGATTCTCTACACGACTTCGCGCCGGTCTATCGGCAAGGCATAAGCCCGGCCATCGGGGCCGTTCGCTCAGACCCGCGTGCCGCCCACCGTCATCTGGTTCATGCGCAGATGCGGCTGGCCGACGCCGACCGGCACGCCCTGTCCGGCCTTGCCGCACATGCCGATGCCGGTGTCGAGCTTCATGTCGTTGCCGATCATCGAGACGCGATGCATGGCGTCCGGACCGTTGCCTATCAGCATCGCGCCCTTGATCGGCTGCGTCACCTTGCCGTTCTCGATCATGTAGGCCTCGGTGCAGCCGAACACGAATTTGCCCGAGGTGATGTCGACCTGGCCGCCACCGAAGGAGACGGCATAGATGCCGTTCTTGACCGAGGCGATGATTTCGTCCGGCTCCATGTCGCCCGCCGTCATATAGGTGTTGGTCATGCGCGGCATCGGCTGGTGTGCGTAGCCTTCGCGGCGGCCGTTGCCGGTTGCCTTCATGCCCATCAGCCGGGCGTTCTGGCGATCCTGCATGTAGCCGACCAGCTTGCCGTCCTCGATCAGCACATTGCGGGCCGAAGGCGTGCCTTCGTCGTCGACTGTCAGCGAGCCGCGCCGCTCGGGCATCGTGCCGTCGTCGACGACGGTCACCCCCTTGGCGGCGACCTGCTGGCCGAGCAGTCCGGCGAAGGCCGAGGTCTTCTTGCGGTTGAAATCGCCTTCCAGCCCATGGCCGACGGCCTCGTGCAGCATGACGCCCGGCCAGCCGCTGGACAAGACGATGTCGAAAGTGCCGGCCGGCGCCGGTATCGCCTCAAGATTGACCAGAGCTTGCCTGAGCGCCTCCTTGGCGGCGTGCTTCCAGCTGTCCTCGACCAGGAATTCGCCAAACGCCTTGCGGCCGCCCATGCCGTAGGAGCCGCTCTCCTGGCGGTCGCCATTGCCGACAACGACGGAGACGTTGACGCGGACAAGCGGGCGGATGTCGCGCACCATTTGGCCGTCGGCGCGCACGATCTCGACATGCTGCCAGGATGCGGCGAGCGATGCCGAAACCTGCCGCACGCGCGGGTCCTCGGCGCGCAGCCAGGCGTCGATTTCCTGCAGGAGCTTTGCCTTGGCCTCGAAGGAGGGCGAGGGGATCGGGTTCTCTTCGCCATAGAGATGGCGGTTGGTGCGGGCGGGTGCGGCGGCAAGCGTGCCGGAATAGCCGCCCTTGACGGTCGAAACGGCATCGGCCGCGCGCAGCAGCGAAGCTTCGGAGAGATCGCTGGAATGGGCATAGCCGCTGGCTTCGCCGGCAACCGCGCGCAGGCCAAACCCTTGGTCGGTGTTGAAGTTGGCGGTCTTCAGCCGGCCATTGTCGAACATCAGCGCTTCGCTCTCGCTGTATTCGAGGAACAGCTCGCCGTCATCGGCGCCGTTGATGGTTTCGGCGACGATCTGCTTGATGCGATCGTCTGAAATGTCGAATTGGCCGATCAGGCTGTTCATGGCGCGTCCGTTCACAGGAGGAATGGGTCTTTGCCACGATGTAGGCGCGAAGGTGCGCCGAGACAATCGCTCAGCCGCATTGTGAAGACAAAAGCGGTTTGCCAGCAGACCGTCGACGTCACTTCTGGTTGATGAAGCCGGTGATGTCGCCGGGCTTTCAGGGGAGGGCGGCGAAGCCGTCGGCAAAACCCTTGAGGTCGACCGGGATGCCGATGCCTTCTTCCGGGGTCTGGAAGACAATGAAGGTGGCCGACGTGCCGGTCTTCAGCGTGTCGAGAAGCGGCTTTTCGAGGATAACCTCGGCATAGCAGCCGTCCTGGAAACAGCGCACGAAATAGGCGCGACCGATGTCCTTGCCGTCGACATTGAGGCCAAGCCCGTTGGGCAAAAGCACGCCGAGCGGCGCCAGAACGCGCAGGATCTCCGCCTTGTTGTCGGCGGTGCGCAGCACGACGACCGACAGTCCCATCTCCGGACGGTCCTCGGCGACGACGTTCTGCATCATCACGCATTGTTCCGAGGTGGCACCGGCCGGCGTGTCGCAGATGATCGACCATGCGCCATGCGTCGAGCGAACGGTACCGCTCGGTTGCGCGGCGTTCGCCGTGCCGGACACGATCGCGGACAAGCCGATGCCAGACAGGGCGGCGAAAAAGATGACCTTCGCCCAGTTTCTCGAAAACCGAGAGTTTCTCGAAAGCCAGTAATTCATGACGGCTCCATTGCGAATCACGGCACTTTAAGCCGCGCCAAAGCCAAGTAAAGGACGAGACCGCACCAGGTCTGCCCCGAAAAAGCCAATACGGCGCTTTTCCCTGCCAATTTCGCCCGAATTGCGACGTTCGGCACGTGCGCGCCGCGGGAATGCCGCTGTGGGTTCAATGTAGGCGATTCGGGGCTGCCGCGGCTGCCTCCAAAGGCACATCCGGGCTTGCGCGCAAAAATGCCGCACGGTTTCGTCCGCTCCTTTCTTGCGGAGGGAAAAAGAGTATGGTTTGAACCAGCTTGAAACTGTCGGGATTCCCGTCCCGGCATTGTTCGTTATTCTCGTGGGTACCACAGCGAGGAACTGGGAGACGATGAGGGCGATGAGAAATTTCCTGGCAAACGCCAAGGTTCCAGCAAGTGCCAAGTTTCTAAGTGCTTGTGCCGCTATCACGTTTTTCGCCGGCGCATCCGCCCATGCCGACCAGCCCAAGAACTGGGAGACAACCTTCCAGGCGCCGGCGACCGACATGATGCGGCAGATCGAGTGGTTCGGGAACTACACAATGTGGTTCATCGTCCCGATCACCATCCTGGTGCTGATTCTTCTCGCCTATTGCATCATCAGATTCCGCGCGAGCGCCAACCCGGTTCCGTCCAAGACCAGCCACAACACGTGGATCGAGTTGATCTGGACGATCGGACCTGTCGTCATCCTGCTCCTCATCGCTATCCCCTCGTTCCAGCTGCTGACCGCGCAATACACGCCGCCGGAAGAAGCAAAGCTGACCGTCAAGGCGACCGGCAACCAGTGGAACTGGGACTACGAGTACCAGACCGACAACACGCTCTCTTTCAACTCCGCGATCCTCCAGGACGCCGAACGCGCCGCTGCCGGCAAGGAGGACCGCAAGGTCTACCCGCGCCTGCTGGCCGTCGACAACGAGCTGGTCGTGCCGGTCAACACCATGACCCGCGTGCTCGTCACCGCGACCGACGTGATCCACTCCTTCGCCATGCCGTCGTTCGGCATCAAGATCGACGCCGTTCCGGGTCGCACCAACGAGACCTGGTTCAAGGCGGAGAAGGAAGGTATTTTTTACGGCCAGTGCTCGCAGCTCTGCGGCAAGGACCATGCCTTCATGCCGATCGCCATCCGCGTCGTCTCTGATGCGCAGTTCAAGACCTGGCTGGCGGCAGCCAAGACCGATCTGCCCGGCGCCAACAAGACGCTGATGGCCGAGGTCGACGGCCAGAACAAGGTAGCGGCCGCCGGCAACTGATGCCGCGGGTTAGCAAGATTTAGGGAACGGAGCGGAACATGGCAGACGCTGCAGCTCACGACGGGCACGACCACAAGCCTTATCACGGCTGGGTGCGCTGGGTTTATTCGACCAACCACAAGGACATCGGCACGCTCTACCTGATCTTCGCGATCATGGCCGGCATCATCGGCGGCGCCTTGTCGGTCGCCATCCGCATGGAACTGCAGGAGCCTGGCATCCAGATCTTCAGCGGTCTGGCGCAGATGGTCTACGGCATGAACGGTGACGCCGCGATCGACGGCGGCAAGAGCATGTACAATGCCTTCGCCACCGCGCACGCCCTGATCATGATCTTCTTCATGGTCATGCCGGCGCTGATCGGCGGTTTTGCCAACTGGATGGTCCCGATCATGATCGGCGCGCCCGACATGGCGTTCCCGCGCATGAACAACATCTCCTTCTGGCTGCTGCCGCCGGCCTTCATCCTGCTGCTCACCTCGATGTTCATGCCGAGCGCACCGGGTGCCTATGGTGTCGGTGGCGGCTGGACGCTTTATCCGCCGTTGTCGACTTCGGGCCAGCCCGGGCCGGCCATGGATCTGGCGATCCTGTCGATCCACATTGCCGGTGCCTCGTCGATCCTCGGCGCCATCAACTTCATCACCACCATCTTCAACATGCGCGCGCCTGGCATGACGCTGCACAAGATGCCGCTGTTTGCCTGGTCGGTGCTGATCACCGCCTTCCTGCTCCTGCTGTCGCTGCCGGTTCTGGCCGGCGGCATCACCATGCTGCTCACCGACCGCAATTTCGGCACCACCTTCTTTGCGCCCGACGGCGGCGGCGACCCGATCCTGTTCCAGCACCTGTTCTGGTTCTTCGGTCACCCTGAAGTGTACATCCTGATCCTGCCGGGCTTCGGCATCATCAGCCACGTCATCTCGACCTTCTCGAGGAAGCCGGTGTTCGGTTATCTCGGCATGGCCTACGCCATGGTGGCGATCGGCGCCGTCGGCTTCATCGTCTGGGCGCACCACATGTACACGACCGGCCTGTCGCTCGATACGCAGCGCTATTTCGTCTTCGCCACCATGGTCATCGCGGTGCCGACAGGCGTGAAGATCTTCTCCTGGATCGCGACGATGTGGGGCGGGTCGATCTCGTTCAAGACGCCGATGCTGTGGGCGCTAGGCTTCATCTTCCTGTTCACCATCGGCGGCGTCACCGGCGTCCAGCTGGCCAATGCCGGCCTCGACCGCTCGCTGCATGACACCTATTTCGTCATCGCCCACTTCCACTACGTGCTGTCGCTGGGCGCGGTGTTCGCCATCTTCGCCGGCTGGTACTACTGGTTCCCGAAGATGACCGGCTACATGTATTCGCCCGTCATCGCCAACACCCACTTCTGGGTCACCTTCGTCGGCGTGAACCTGATCTTCTTCCCGCAGCACTTCCTCGGTCTCGCCGGCATGCCGCGCCGCACCATCGACTACCCCGATGCGTTTGCCGGCTGGAACTATGTGTCGTCCATCGGCTCGTATATCTCGGCCGTCGGCGTCCTGATCTTCCTCTATGGCGTGTTCGAGGCCTTCCAGAAGAAGCGGATCGCCGGCGCCAACCCATGGGGCGAGGGCGCAACGACGCTCGAATGGCAGCTGCCTTCGCCGCCGCCCTTCCACCAGTGGGAACAGCTGCCGAAGATCAAGTAAGGCGGCTGTTCGCTCGAATACGAAACCGCCGGTCCGCCGGCGGTTTCGGCCAACGGATGATGGACTTAAGTACGCATGGCCCTTGTCGACGACCATTGATTGACGAAGCGGGCTTTCGCCTGTCGGAAGCGACGGCGGGCGATTTCTTCGCGCTGCTGAAGCCGCGCGTCATGTCGC
>NZ_RZPL01000251.1:0-7170 GCF_004022805.1 Mesorhizobium sp. M7A.F.Ca.CA.002.04.1.1
CTCGGCGTGCATTTCGAAGCCAGCGCCTCGGAAGCCACTGCCACCGCCATGCTGGCGGCGTCAGTGCATTATCCCATTCGCGGTGCGGCGACCTTCAAGTCGACCGTCGGCACCAATGTTGCCTCCGACGCGCTGGCCAATCTCGCCTCCGGCGGCGTCACCGGCGGCGCGCTGATCATCGTCGGCGAAGACTATGGCGAGGGCTCCTCGATCATGCAGGAGCGCAGCCATGCCTTCGCCATGAAAAGCCAGGTGTGGCTGCTCGACCCGCGACCCAATCTGCCATCGATCGTCAAGGCGGTGGAGGATGGTTTCGAGCTGTCGGAGATTTCCAACACGCCGGTCATGCTGCAGGTGCGCATCCGCTGCTGCCACGTGCATGGCCATTTCATCGCCAAGGACAACAAGCGGCCGCCGATGACGGTCGCCGATGCCCTCGACGCGCCGCGCCGCGACACCGGCCGCATCGTGCTGCCGCCCGCCTCCTTCCTGCATGAGAAGGAGAAGGTGCAGAAACGCTGGCCGGCGGCGGTCGACTTCATCGCCAAGAACAAGATCAACGAGTTCTTCGGCTCGGACCATGGCTCGGTCGGCATCGTCATGCAGGGCGGCATGTACAATTCGGTCATCCGCGCGCTGCAGCGGCTCGGCCTTGCCGACACCTATGGCGACACCGACGTGCCGCTCTATGTGCTCAATGCCGTCTATCCCTTGATCGACGACGAGTTCCTGTCGTTCTGCGAGGGCAAGCAGTCGGTGCTGGTCGTCGAGGAAGGCCAGCCCAACTACATCGAACAGGCCTTTGCTTCGATGCTGCACAAGGCCGGTCGAGGCACCAGGCTGGTTGGCAAGGAGCATCTGCCGATGGCCGGCGAATATACCGGCCAGGTCATGCTCGACGGCATCGGCGCCTTCCTGCGCGCCGAGGCGCCGCATCTGCTGCCGGGCGAGGTGCGCGCGCCCAACAAGGTCGGCGACGGCGTTGATGCAGCCGACCTCATCAATGTCGTGCCGGGCCGTCCGCCGGGCTTCTGCATCGGCTGCCCGGAACGGCCGATCTTTGCCGCGACAAAACTGGTCGAGCAGGAGCTCGGCAAGCATCACATCGCCTCCGACATCGGCTGCCATCTGTTCTCGATCATGCCGCCTTTCGAGCTCGGCGCCACCACCATGGGCTACGGGCTGGGCCCGGCCTCCGCCTCGGCCTTCAATTCGCCTGATGCCAAGCGGCGGTCCATCTCCTTCGTCGGCGACGGCGGCTTCTGGCACAACGGCCTGACCTCCTCAATTGGCAACGCGGTGTTCAACAAGAACGACGGCGTCATCGTCATCGTCGATAATTTTTACTCGGCCGCCACCGGCGGCCAGGACATCCTCTCATCCCGCGCCGGCAACAAGACCAAGTCGACGAAGCATCCGATCACCGAGGCGGTCAAAGGCATGGGCGTCAAATGGCTGCGCCATGTCGACCGCACCTATGACGTGACCAAGATGCAGGACACGCTACGCGAGGCGCTGACGACGGAGGAGAAGGGGCCGAAAGTCATCGTCGCCTCGTCCGAATGCATGCTCAACCGCCAGCGCCGCGAAAAGCCGCTGGTCGACAAGGCGATCAAGGGCGGGACCCGTGTCGTGAAACCGAAGTTCGGCGTGGATGAGGACATCTGTACCGGTGACCATGCCTGCATGCGGCTGTCCGGCTGCCCATCGCTGTCGGTCAAGTCGCTCGACGATCTTTTGCGCGACGATCCGGTCGCGCATATCGACCAGAGTTGCGTCGGTTGCGGCAATTGCGGCGAGGTCGCCGATGCGGCGGTGCTCTGCCCGTCCTTCTATCGCGCCGACGTCGTCCACAATCCAAGCCGCTGGGATCGCTTCCTGGAAGCGGCGCGCCGCGCCACCATCAGCCTGTTGCAGCGTCGCCGCGAAAGCCGGCGCCTGACTTTCGCCGATGCTTGACGCCGTCCCCCCACTTCGCGCCCACGCCAGCGCTCAGGATGGTGAGCGTGTCATCAAGCTCGCCGTGCTGGCGGTCGGCGGCCAGGGCGGCGGCGTGCTCGCCGATTGGATTACCGATGTCGCCGAGCGCAACGGCTATGTCGCGCAGTCGACCTCGGTCGCCGGCGTCGCCCAGCGTACCGGCGCCACCATCTACTATGTCGAGATGGCCCGCGACACCGGCCGGCTGCCGGTCTTTGCGCTGTCGCCCTCGCAAGGCGACGTCGACATACTGATCGCGGCGGAGTTGATGGAAGCCGGCCGCGCCATCATTCGCGGCTTCGTCACGCCCGAGCGCACCACGCTGATCGCCTCCTCGCACCGCATCGCCGCCGTGTCGGAAAAGATCGAGCCGGGCGACGGCCGCGCCTCGTCGTCCAAGGTGCATGCAACGGCGGAGGCCGCATCGAAGCGCTTCATCGCCTTCGACATGGAGAAGATCGCCGCCGACAATGGCTCGATGATCTCGGCCAGCCTGCTTGGCGCGCTGGCGGGGTCGGACGCGCTGCCGTTCACGCGCGAAAGCTACGAGCAGGCGATCGGCGCGGGTGGTCGGGGCGTCAAGGCCAGCCTTGCTGCCTTCGGTGCCGCGTTTGATCGTGCGCGCGGCACGGCAGCACCGGCGCCTAGGCCGGCCGAGCCAGCGATCGTCGAATCTGCCCTGGGCGCCGGACAGGTGAGTGGCCCGCGAAACCTGCTGCAAGGCTGGCAGGCCTTGGCTGCCCGCATCGATCTGTTGCCGGTGGCCGTGCGCGATATGGCGCTTCGAGGCTTGAGAAAGGTCGTCGACTATCAGGACATCGCCTATGGGCGCGACTATCTCGACCGGTTGGACAAGGCCGTCGCGCTGGACGGGCCGATTCAGGGCTACGGCTTGTCCATCGCTGCCGCCAAGCATCTGGCCAACGCGCTGTGCTACGACGACATGATCCGCGTCGCCGATCTCAAGACACGTTCGACGCGCGACAAACGCGTGCGCCGCGAGGTCGGCGTCAAGGATGGCTCGATCCTGCAGGTGACCGAATATTTCCATCCGCGCATCGAGGAGTTCTGCGGCACGCTGCCGGCGGGTCTGGGCAGCTACATCGAAAACCGGCCGAAGCTCGCCGCCTTTCTCGATCGTCGCATCAATCATGGCCGCCGCATCCGCACCGACAGTTTTGCCGGCTTTGCCGCTCTGTGGTTCATCGGCGGCCTGCGTCGCTGGCGCCGCAGCCTGCTGCGCCACAAGGTCGAGGTCGCTCATCTCGATGGCTGGTACGCGCTGGCGCTCGACCATGTGCCCCAGGATTACGCACTGGCCGTCGAAATCCTCAACTGCCGCCGGCTGATCAAGGGCTACAGCGACACCCATGTCCGGGCGCAGTCGAAATTCGACCGGGTGCTGTCCGCGCTCGACATGGTCAAGGGCCGCACCGACGCCGCCGACTGGATCCGCCGCCTGCGCGAGATCGCGCTGAAGGACGAGAAGGGCGACATGCTGGACGGTGCGCTGAAGACCGTGGCGACGCTGGGGCCGGATACGATAGACTGATTTAACGGGCATCCACCGATTGGAGCGGCGCCAGCCCATGCAGCGGCACCGCTTCCGGGAACAGATGCAGCAGGCCTGTATCGACGCGCCGGCGCAGATGCGCATCGACCTCCGCACGATCCTGACAACCATGGAACCTGCCGCCGCAATGGTCGCGCAGGCGCACGAGATCGGCCATGACAGGCGACATCGGCAGGCCGGCGGCGTCGAGCAGGCTTGCGCTGAGGAAGCCGATGTCGAGCGGGGCCAGGTCAGGCATCGGATGGCGCAAAGGATGGTTGAAGGTGGTGAGCGTGTAGAAAGTGCGATAGGCAAGCGAGCCAGGGGTCGCCAAGGCGTCGTCCCCGGCGATCGCCTCGACGAACGGCTTGGTCGCCGACGACTGGTGATCGCCGAATTCGAGCACCACGGCGCCGCGTTCACCGGCATCCGCTTGCCTCTTGTCGAGGAAATCCTGGAAATCGCCGCGCGCTACCGCCATCCGGCGCAGATACTCATTGGCTTGGAAATCGCCCGAGAAAGGCTCGCCCTCGACCTTCAGCCCGGGCTCCATCCGCCCCTCATAGGGTGAGTGCGGAAACATGGTCTGGATTTCGAGGAACAGCGGCCGGCCGTCTTCCCTATGGTGCCTGGCGATGAATGCCTCGGCCGCCTGGTAATAAAAGTTGTCGCGCAGGTGATAGAAGGGCGCGGCGATGTCCTTGATGTCGAGCACGGTCTCGAAACCGATCGATTTCAGGAACGGCCCTTCATTGACGAACGAAAAGTCCATCGGCGTCATCACGACAGTCCGATATCCGCAGCGCGCCAGCACCTCCGGCAAGGCTCCGGCGACCTTGTCCTGCAGGGTGATGGTCAGATAGGGGCTTCGCCAGCCGAAATCGGTGGCCGACAGGCCGGTCATCAGCGACAGATTGGTGATCCAGGTGCCGCCGCCAAACGTCTCGACCTGCATCTGGTGCGGCGTGCCGGCCCCCGGTGCGAATCTCTGCAGGAATCCCGCGCCGTTGCCGACCTGCGGAAAATAGCCGGGATCGGACTGGCTTTCGCTGAGCACGAAAAAGACGTCGGGAAGATCAGCCCGGTCGCCGCAATCGACCGTGTCGGCAAAAGGCGGCTGCGGCGCCACGGCTTGCAGCCGCTTTTCGAAGCCCGATTCTACAACGAGGTTGTGCAAATCCAGCAGCGAGACGAAGAAGGCCGACATGTGCCGGCCCTGCATGTAGTAGAAATAGCGGTCCTTCGAGGCCTCGGCCGGAAAGGTCAGCGGCACCAGAACGACGAGCGCCGCCATGACCAGGACGCGTGCCGACACCGGCCAGCCGATTTTCCGATCGATCCGGAACAGAAGCACCGCCGCCCCGATGCCGAGCCCTAGGGCAATGACGACCGGCGCGATCAGATGGAGGTAGGAGCCGAGCAGGAAACGATACACTTCCGGGTCCCTCGACACGAAGACCGTGTCGTAGAAGTGCAGCGAAAATCCTTTCAGCCGGAACTTGATCGCCGAAACCACGGTGACGAAGGCAATGCCCATCCAGGCGAGGTAGACGGAAAAGGCAAGGCGCCCCGAAGCCAGGAACAGAAGTCCGGCAAGGGCAGCCACCAGCGCCAGCGAGAACGGCACCGACAGCCATTCGTGCTCGGCCCGTCCGGCGGCGAAGACGCCTGCAAGGCTGACCACGGCCAGCGTCAGCGGATGGCAGAGCACCCGTCCAAGACCTTGAAGCTGAACCACAGATTTTCCCACGAAGATGCCTGAGCACAGTTTCGGGAAATTCTTCGATTATTTGCGGGCTAAGAACAAATGTATAGTGGATTTAACCTTAACTCGGCTGGTCGGGATTGTCCGGTGCGCGCCAGCGCTCGCGCGGGGCCGCCCCGAAAGGTGCCTGGCCCCGCGGTGCTTTGATCAGTAATGGTGCCAGTGGCGCCAGTGATGATGCGGATGCCAGACGTAGGCCGGACCGTGCCAGTAGTGGTAGCGCGGGCGCACGACGACGACGCCGTTCGGCACGCAGCGGCCCCATCTGTTGGGGTGCCAGCCGATGCCGCAGCCCCAGCGGACATGCTCGACCAGTGCCGGGGTGGCTGGCTTCGCAACGGACACGATGGGCATTGCGCTGGAGGCGGAGGCTGTCGCGACAGTTCCACCGATGGCCAGGATAGCGGTTGCTGCATAGTTTTTCAGGCGACTCATAATTGGACTCCGAGTGCTTTCGACGATGAAGATGGCCGTCCTGTATGGTGCACAGGGCAGGCTTGTCCCTTCGCATCGTTAAACGGCGTCTCCGGTCTTTTCCGTCGGTCGTCATGGCGATTTTTTTGGCGTAACGGTGGCGCGGCGTTCCATATGGCGCAGCAACGCCTGTGCCAGCACGCTCCGGTTTTCAGGCGATGTGCTCGCCGCGAAGTCGACAATGGCCTGTTCAAGCCGGCTGCGCACCGTCACATCGGCATCGCGTGCCCGTTCCAGGGCGGCGGACAAGGCGGCCTTGTCCATGACAGGCTGCTGCAACAGGTCCGCTGCCTCCTGCCTCGCCTGCTGGCCATCGAGAATGATCTGACGGGACTGCACGCGAACCTGGCGCAGCGCCTCGCGGAACGCCTTGCGATCCTGGTCGGGAAGGTGTCGGCCGGCCGATTCCAGCGAGAAGCCCGATTTGGCATTTCTCAGCCAGACCGCGCCACCGACAAATGCGCTGGCCAGAAAGACGTTCAGCACCACGGAAGCAATGACCAGACCACGGACCCAGCGCGTACTCATAGGCTTTCCTCACCGTTCTCGGCATCCGGGCCGGCATCGCCAAACGCCGTCACATTGGCATCCAGCACAGTGTGGTCCGGCTGGACCTCGGGCGTGATGACGGTCACCAAAGCCAGTCCTGCCACGGCGCCGGCCAGGCCAATGCCTGCGAGTCCCAGCCCCAGCCACCAGAACCGCTGCCGCCGGCGTTGGACAAGGTGCCGGCCGGCGACCTGCAGGATACTGCCGTGCAGCGCTTTACCGGGGGCGTCGACGCGGTAGCTGTCGAGCAGCGCGTCAAGTGTCCCGGCCTGCCTCAAGATGGCCTCGCCCGCGTCGCTTGCGGCAAAGACCGTGCCGGCCATTCGCTCGGCCTCGGGCCATCGCCGCAAGTCGCCGCCATAGGCCTGCGCCAAGGCGGCAAAGCGCCTGGCATCCATTGCGGGTTCGTTCCTGGACCCTTCAGCCATGTGTCTCCCCCTTGCCCGTCGGCGCCGAGCGCCAGGCGGCACCAGCAAGGCGCAATGGCCGTGCTGCGTTGCTGCTTGCCCGGCGTTTACTCATCGGCGCCATCCTCCGCCAGGATCGCTTGCAGCGACCGCCGGCCGCGCGCGAGCAGGCTTTCCAGGGCATCGACGCTGATCTGCAGTGTCGCTGCCGCCTCGATATTGGACATCCCCTGATAGTAGACCAGAACGATCGCTTCGCGCTGGCGCGGCGCTATGGCTTGCAGCGCCCGTTCGACCCGATGGGCTTCTTCCTCGGAATGAGCATCGGGAAGCGGCGCAGGATCGGCGACGTCCGGCAGGTCGCCGGTCACCCACTCGCGCCTGCGACGCAGCCGGTCGTAGCAAAGGTTGAGCGTCACCCGGTGGATCCAGCTGTCGAAGCG
>NZ_RZPL01000252.1:0-7167 GCF_004022805.1 Mesorhizobium sp. M7A.F.Ca.CA.002.04.1.1
CCCATGACCAAAACAACGATCCCAGTTCATCTCGACATCAACGGCCGTGATCACGATCTGCAACTCGAGCCGCGCGTCACGCTGCTCGATGCCTTGCGCGATCGCCTCGGCCTGACCGGAACCAAGAAGGGCTGCGACCACGGCCAGTGCGGCGCCTGCACCGTGCATATCGACGGCGAGCGCGTGCTGGCCTGCCTGACGCTGGCCGCACAAGTCGAGGGCCGCACCGTCACCACCATAGAGGGGCTTGCACGGGAGGGCGAAATGCATCCCGTGCAGGCTGCCTTCCTCGAACAGGACGCCTTCCAGTGCGGCTATTGTACGCCGGGCCAGATCATGTCGGCGGTCGCCTGCATCCGCGAAGGCCATGCCGGCTCCGACGAAGAAATCCGCGAGTATATGGCCGGCAACCTCTGCCGCTGCGGCGCCTATCCGCACATCGTCGCCGCTGTCCGCCAGGCAGCATTGGAGGCCGCATCATGAGGGATTTTTCGTATGTGCGCGCCAATTCGCTCGATGCGGCACGCCAGGCGGCCGCCCTGCCCGGCGCCATGCTCTTGGCCGGCGGCACCACGCTGATCGACCTCGCCAAATGCGGCGTCGCCGAGCCCGAGACGCTGGTCGACATCACCCATCTCAAGGGGTTGGGCAGGATCGAGGTGAACGAGCGCGGCGTCACCATCGGCGCACTGGCCAGGATGAGCCATGTCGCCGACCATGCCGACATCAAGAGTAGCTTCCCCGCCATTTCCGAAGCCCTGTGGCAGGCGGCTTCCGCGCAGATCCGCAACATGGCGACCATCGGCGGCAATCTGATGCAGCGCACGCGCTGCCCTTATTTCCGCGATCCCGCGAATTTCCCAGCCTGCAACAAGCGTGAGCCCGGCTCTGGCTGTTCGGCGATCGGCGGCGTTACCCGTGGCCATGCGGTGCTTGGCATCAGCGACGCGTGCATCGCCATGTATCCGGGCGACCTCGCCGTGGCGCTGGTCGCCTTCGATGCGATCGTGCATCTGGGCGAGCGCCACATCCCGGTCGACGACTTTTTCCTGCTGCCCGGCACCACGCCGGATCGGGAACACGCGATCGAACCGGGCGAGATGATCACCGCGATCGAGATCCCCGGCTCGGCCCCTGCCCGGCGTTCGACTTATCTCAAGATCCGCGACCGGCAATCCTATGAGTTTGCCGCCGCGAGCGCGGCGGTCGGCATTGAGTTCGAACCTGACGGCCGAACGATCCGCGATTTGCGCGTCGCGCTTGGCGGCGTCGCGACCAAGCCGTGGCGTGCGCGGGCCGTGGAAAACGCGCTGAAGGGCAAGGTGCTGGAGCCGGACACTGTGCGCGCCGCCAGCCTGCTCGCCGTCGAAGGCTCTGTCGACCATGGCGCCAACCACTACAAGGTCGAACTGGCGCCGCGCGTCGTCGCCCGCGCCATCCGCAAATTGGGAGAGACGGCATGACCGTTCACAACATCAGGCATGGGGATGCGTCCGACGGCGCTTTTGCCGAAGCCGTCGGCGGCCGGCTGTCGCGCATCGACGGCCCGGCCAAGATCACCGGTGCGGCGAAATACGCCGTCGAGCAGCAGCTCGAAGGCCTCGCCTACGCCGTCCTGGTCGAGAGCACGATTGCATCGGGCAAGGTGCGCGCGATCGACACCACTGCCGCCGAGGTGGCGCCCGGCGTGCTGCAGGTGCTGACGCCGGACACCATCATCAGCCTGAGGACCGCGGCGGACTGGTTCGGCACGCCGCCGCCCGACAAGCCGTATTGCCCGCTCGCGCGCGACATCACCTTTTCGGGTCAGCATGTCGCCGCCGTGGTCGCCGAGACCTTCGAGCGGGCGGTCGCGGCGGCGGCACTGGTCAAGGTCAGCTATGAGGAAACGCCTGCCATCGTCGACCTCAGCGACGCCAAAGCCGGCGATGGCATCGCGATCGATGCCATGACCAAGGAATGGGGCGACGCGCAAGGTGCGTTCGCCTCGGCGCCGGTCCGCATCTGCGCCGCCTACAACACGCCGCGCGAGTACCAGGCGCCGATGGAGCCGCATGGCCTGATCGCCCGCTGGGAGGGCGACCACCTCACCGTGTGGGAGCCGAGCCAATGGCTGGACGGCATGGCGCGCACCTATGCCGAATGGTTCGGTGTGCCGTTCGAGAACGTGCGGCTGGTGTCGCCCTATATTGGCGGCGGCTTCGGCTCCAAGGCGCTGGCGCTCAGCCATGGCGCGGTGGCCGCCTGTGCGGCCAAAATGCTCGGCCGGCCGGTGCGGCTGGTGATGACCCGGCCGCAGACTTTTACCGGCTATGGCGGCCGCGCGGCGACGCGCCAGACGGTGACGATCGGCGCCGACGTGCAGGGAAAGATCCAGTCGATCGTGCATCGCGGCGTCAATGAAACATCCATCGACGGCATGTGGGTCGAGCCGCTCGGATCGGTCACCTCGATCATGTACACAACGCCGAATTTCTCCTCGAAGCAGAATGTCGTACGGGTCAATTCGGTGGTGCCGGGCGCCATGCGCGCGCCGGGCGAAAACCCCTCAGCCTTCGGCATCGAAAGCGCCATCGACGAGCTTGCCTACGAGGTCGGCATCGATCCGCTGGAGATCCGGCTCCGAAACTATGCCGAGCAGGATCCACATGCCAAAAAAGCCTGGTCGACCAGGCAGTTGCGCGAGGCTTTTGCTGCAGGCGCCGAACGCTTCGGCTGGTCCAGGCGCACACCCGAACCGCGCTCGATGCGCGACGGCAACCAGTTGATCGGCTGGGGCGTCGCCGCCGGCACCTATCCGGTGCGACGCGCCTATGGCGAGGCGCTCGTGCGCATCCTGGCCGATGGTTCGGTCGAGGTCGAAAGCTCCTCGATCGACATGGGCCAGGGCACCTACACCATCCTGGCGCAGACCGCCGCCGAAACGCTCGGCGTGCGAGCTGACGACGTGGTGGTGAAGCTCGGTGACTCCCGCTTTCCGCGCGCCGGCGTCACCGGCGGTTCGCGGCTGGCCGGCGTGATGACGGGTGCGGTCTACAAGGCGGCAACCTCGGCCCTCGACCAGTTGGTGGGCCTCGCCATCAGCGATCCACGCTCGCCCTTCCACGCGCTGCAGGCCAACACGCTGGTCGTCGCCAATGGCCGTATCGCTTCGCCGCGCGGCGACGGCCCCGATGTCTCCGTCGCCGAACTGCTCAAGTGCGTCGGCCGCGACCACATCGAAGCCACCGGCGACACCATGCCGGCCAATTCGACGCCAGATGATCGCTACAAGAACTACACCACCATCGCCATGTCGGTGCCGCACACCGAGGGCGACTATTCCCGCCACTCCTGGTGCGCGCATTTCATCGAAGTGCGCGTCGACGAGGATTTCGGCACGGTGCGTGTATCGCGTGTGGTGTCGGCGCTGGATTCGGGCCGGCTCTACAACCCGAAACTTGCCGAAAGCCAATGGAAGGGCGGCATCATCATGGGCATCGGCCAGGCGCTATTGGAAGAAGGCATCGTCGACCGCCGCCACGGCCGCATCGTCAATGACAACCTCGCCGACTACCTCGTGCCGACCAATGCCGACATCCCCGACATCGAGGTGATCTCGGTCGGCATCCCCGACCTGCATTCCTCGGTGCTCGGCGGCAAGGGCGTTGGCGAACTGGCCATTGTCGGCGTGGCGCCGGCGATTGCCAACGCGGTATTCCATGCGACGGGAAAGAGGATCAGGGATCTGCCGATCACGCTGGAGAAGCTGATTTAAGGGCGGTGGCCGATCTACCCCTTGAGGGTCCCCTTGTGGGGAGGCCAGGCCGCAGCTTCGGGCGGTGGTGCTCCCTCCACACTTTCACCTTCAGCACTCGCGCAACCATCAAGGGGTAAGACCATGAGCGACATCCATTTTGGCACCGGCAAAATGCCCCCTGAAAACATTACCCCCCTCAGCATCGCCGACTGGCTGTGCCTTGCCGCGGCCATAGCCGAAACCGAGGCCCGCCACGCGATCCGAAAACCGCTGACCCGGACGACGAGCCGTGACTTCCTTATGCAGGTTTTCTGCTCCGTTGCTGCTCAAAGCCCAAATCGGCAAGACCGCGCTCCACCAAGCCCTCAAAGCCGAAAAATTAGCCACATCCACCGTCAAACCGAAATGGGTTCTTCTGGTGACGCCATGGCTAACCAGTTAACCCGACGCTACCCATCGAGGGTGCTATCATATTGATCTCGGTCAACGGACGGCGGGTATGCGACGCGCGGCCACAGGAGCGGCCGCGCATGACAGGATTATCCGCTTAAGCCGCGGTTTCGGCGCCGGCCTCGCTTTGCGCGGCATAGTGCGCAAATGTCGCCTTGAAGCGGCCGTTGACGTATTCGCCCGACGTGATCGGAGGGTACTTCGCAGGATGATCCTCATCAATGCAACTGGGAAGCACCTCGATCACGGCATCATAGTTTGGACCGAAGAAGAACGGGATCGAATAGCGTTCTTTGCCGGAACGATTCACCGCGCGGTGGACGGTCGAGGCGAAAAGGTCATTGGTCCAACGCGCCATCTGATCTCCCACATTGACGACGAAGCAGCCGGGGACGGGATCGGCCGCAATCCACTCGCCAGTTGCATTCAGTACCTGCAAGGCTGAAATACCATCCTTCTGGGCCAGGATCGTGAAGCACTCATAGTCCGAATGCGCCCCAATTCCGATCTGGCGGTCATCGATCTCGCCAAACTGCGGTGGATAGTGGAGCACCCGCAAAGTTGCGAGCGGCTTGCCGACCAGCAGGTCGAAATATGTCTCCTCCAACCCAAGAGCCAGAGCAAAGGCATGGAGCAGGTGGCCACTCAGCGTCAGCATCTCGGCATGGTAGGCTTCCAGTGCCGTTCGGAATTCCGGCCTGCCCGCTGGCCACTGGTTGGGACCGTAGAGTACTTTGCCGGCCTTCACGTCCGGATCGTCGGCTGGCACATCCAGCGCAATATCATACGATTCGTGCAGGTCTCCGCGCGCGGTCGGATCCGTATTCTCTTCCAATATTGCCGCATAACCGCGATTATTCTTTGAATTGGAAACGTGATTCTCCATCTTCACGTCGTCGGATTCGGCGAAATACACCTCCGCCACCCCAAACGCGGCATCGATGACCTCCTTCGGAACGTGATGGTTCTTGATATAGAGGAAGCCGACTTCCGTGCAGGCCTTGCGCAGTTCCTGGGCGAGCTTTCGCTTGGCCGCCTCGTTGCCTGCGAACATGGGCTCGAGATCGATGATCGGGATCTTGTCGAAGCTGACACGCTGCGGGTCGAGCCCTCCCCCTTTCATTGCACGCGCGCCATTACCGGTTTCAAGGACCTTCATTTTTCTGTTCCCTTTTCTTGCTGGCTTGCATCGAAGATTGTTTCGACGTAGTAGCGCGGCCCCGTGAAAACGAAGCCGGGCGAGAAGTAGCGGCCGCAGACATCCATGAACGCGGTCATCTTACGCGATGGGGCGTGCGGGCGCGATATGCGGATGCTGACCCGCTTTTCCGCGGACTCCCATGTGTCGAGCAACGGAATGAGGTGGCCGCGTTCACACTCGATCGTGGTGAAGAAGTGCGGTAGATAGGCAATGCCCTCGCCCGCAACGGCGAAGTACTTGATAGTCCAGTATTCGTTGGCGATCAGGTTGCTGCGCGGCAAGATACTTTCCTGCGCGGTACCTTTCTGTAGCCGCCAGTGCTGCAGGCCCGCCGAGGTGCGATAGACAATGCCCTGGTGTTCCGCCAAATCGGCGGGTTTTCGTGGCATCCCGGCACGCTCGACATAACTCTTGCTGGCAAAGAGTGCGAATTTTGCGGTGGAGAGCGTTTCGCCGACTTCGATACCTTCGTCCCATGAAATCACGGCGTCGAGCATATCGAGGCTCTCTGGCGCGTAGAGAACGTGCGGCGAAAAGAAGGTGAGTTCGATTTCCACCTTGGGGTAGAGCTTTCTGAACGCCATGAGCATCTGCGTGTAGTAGGCCGTGCCGAACTCCCCCGTGGCGCCGATCCGCAAGGTTCCGGTCACGTCGTCGCTCAGTTCCGTCACGGCGGCCCGCGCCGTATCGCAGCTTTGCAGGATCTGCCGCGCGTGCCCGAGCAGGGTTTGCCCTGCTTCCGTGAGCAACAGGACACGGCCGGAGCGCTCGAACAGAGCGACCTTCAGATCGTCTTCAAGCTGCTTGAGCCGGAGACTGAGCGTGGATTTGGGCAGGCCGTACAACTTCGCCGCGGCCGACAATGACCGCAGTTCCGCGATTTTTACAAATGATGCCAGAGCATCGGTGTTCATTTGATCGTTCACATTTCTGCACAAAGTGCCCAAAAAATGAGCATGATTATTTTTGTTGCATGAACGAACGTAATCGGCTGTTATGCACTGCACAAGAGCCAATTCGCTTTTGCCAAATCAAAAAAGACGCTCCGGCGGCAATCGTCACCGTGCAGGGAAGCTGCATGGGCGCGGCGTGCTTCCGGCTGAGAAAATCAAAGAAAAACAAGGGGAACCACGAAATGAAAGAGCGCAACACGAAGCCGTCCGACTCAGTTCGCCTGTTCGCGGCGGCGGCCACGGTTTTCGTATTCTGTGCTACGTCCGGCGCTTATGCCTTTACTCTGGAAGGGGCGCCCAAGGTCGCGTTCATCTACGCAAGTTCAGCGCAAGACGGCGGATGGAACGAAGCCCTCGAGGCCGGCCGCAAGGCCTTGGAGGAACAGCTACAGGTGCCCGTCTCGGTGACGGAGAACATACCGGAAGAGGCCACTAAGCTGCGCGCGGCGATCGATCTCTACGTCAAGCGCGGCTTCAACATCATAATCGGCACCACCTATGGCTACAGCGCCCCAATGGCCGAAGCGGCCAAAGCCTATCCGAATGTGGCGTTTCTCAGTGCTTCGGGCACGGAGAATGGGGCCAACATGGAAAGCTTCTATGCCCGCACTTACCAGGGTTGGTACCTTGCAGGCATCGCGGCAGGACAGGCGACGAAGACGAAGAAGATCGGCATCCTCGCCGGCTTTCCGGTCGGCGTGGTGAACTGGGATATCAACAGTTTTGCACTCGGGGCCCGTTCGGTCGATCCTACGATCGAAACGGTCGCGGTCTTCGCCAACTCCTGGTGGGACCCGGTGAAGGAAGGGCAGATCGCCCAGGCC
>NZ_RZPL01000253.1:0-7148 GCF_004022805.1 Mesorhizobium sp. M7A.F.Ca.CA.002.04.1.1
CAGTATGGCTGGGGCGACGCCAAGGTTGCGTATCGTCAGTCCTATCCGCTCGACGCCAACTGGAAGCTCGCCGTCGAGAACTATGTCGAATGTTACCATTGCGGGCCGGCGCATCCGGAATATTCGCAGACGCATGCGCTGGAAAAGCCGGCAGAAATGATCGAGCAGCTCAATGCGGCGATGGAGCAACGCACCTGCGCGCTCGGCATCGAGATCGGCAGCGCCAACCGCTGGCAGAACTCGGCGGCCGGCCAGGAAGCAATCCACACCTTCCGCTATGCGCTCTATGACGGCGTTTCGAGCGGCAGCCAGGATGGATCGCCGGTGGCCCCGCTGATGGGACGCTTCTCCGACTATGACGGTGGCGTCACTTCCATCCATCTCGGCGGCACGACCTTCCTCGTATGCTATCCCGATCACGGCATGATCTACCGCTTCATCCCGAAAACGGCTGGCACCTGCGAGATGGAGCTGATCTGGCTGGTGCGCGGCGACGCGGTCGAGGGCCAGGATTACGATCTGGAGAAGCTGACCTGGCTGTGGAAGATCACCACCGAAGAGGACAAGAAGATCATCGAGCACACCGCGCGCGGCGTGCGCTCGCACTATTTCGTGCCCGGACCTATCGCGCCGATGGAATACAACGAACTGCGCTACATCGGCTGGTATCTCGAGGAGATCAGCCGGGCCTGAACGGCTCGGCTGCCTTAGAGCATTCACCGTTTCACGGAAACGGCGATCTGCTCTAACTCTTTGTTTTGACGCAATTCTAGACGGAAAACCGCTCACACTTTTCCTAGAATTGCTCTAGGAGAATCAGGCAGATCTTGCCTTTCGCGTCATTCCGCGCTGAGCCCGTATCGGTCGACGACTTCGGGGTTGATGAGCTTGGCATGCAGCGTCATCAGCACGATCTGCGCGTCGAGGCTGTCACCGGCTTCAAGCGCCGCCTCGATGCGGCGCTCGGCTCCCAGCGTCCGCTCATGGCCATTGGCTTGCTCGAAGGTTTCGGGACCCGCGATGCAATAGCTGCATAATTGTGCCACCGACGCATAGGTGCCCGGTGGCGGCTCGTCGGGCCAGCGATCCTTCATGAGATTGACGAGGGTAAGCTTCACGCCCTCCGGCACAAGGGCTGGATGCAGATCGGCGCCGCGCAATGCATCGTCGAGCTGCCTCAAGTCGCCCGAACGGCCGAACACTCCGAGGAAGCCGAGGGAAGATCGCCGTCCGGCCATGATGTTTCCTTCCATTTCCAGCCCACTTAGGTGGTGGGCAAGCGGATTGCAAAGGCGGTGCTGTCTAACCAGCCGCCGCCAGCAAGATCCCTGCAAGGGCGGATAGCGCGAGTGTCGGCAGCATGCCGACTTTCAGCTTCAGGATGGCGACCATGGCGGCCACGGAAAGCAAGGCCGCGCGCCAGTCGATCGACGAAGGCACCGGCACGTTCATGCCAAGGCCCGTTGCGTGCACCTCACGGAAGATGACGTGCAAGGCAAACCATAGGGCCAGATTCATAATTACCCCGACAACGGCGGCGGTGATCGCGCCCAGTGCGGCCGACAGTGCCTTGTTGCCGCGCAAGGCCTCGATGTAGGGCGCACCGAGGAATATCCAGAAGAAGCAAGGCGTGAACGTCACCCACAGAGTGAGCAAAGCCCCCAGCGATCCGGCAACCAACGGGTCCAGCGAGCCGGAATGGCGGAACGCGGCGATGAAGCCGACGAACTGCAGCACCAGGATGAGCGGCCCTGGCGTGGTTTCGGCGAGCCCAAGGCCATCGACCATTTCACCCGGCACCAGCCAGCCGAAGGACTGGACGGCTGCCTGTGCGACATAAGCGAGGACCGCATAGGCGCCACCGAAGGTGACGACAGCCATGAGACTGAAGAACCGGCCTATCTCGGTCCAGACGCTTGCAGAGCCGGTGAACCACCAGATCAAAAGAACAGGCCCGAGCCAGAGCGGCAGCCAGATCGCGACGGTGCGCGGTGCATGCCATCTGGTCGGTTTGACATGGGCCAGTTCGCCACGCTCGAACATCAGGTCGACCGCTCCCTTGAAGTCGGCAACATCGTCCTTGCCATGGGCCGAGCCGAAAAACAGGGCGGGAGCAATGCGATCCCCCAGCCATCCCGTCAGGCCGGCTAGCAGGACGATGAGCGGAAAGGGCACATTCAACGCATAGATGGCGATGAACGCCGCGACCGCGATCGACACCATGACCCGGTTCTTGAGGGCACGCCGGCTGATCCGGACCACCGCCTCGACGACAATGGCAAGCACAGCCGCCTTGACCCCGAAAAACAGCGCCGCGACAAGCGGCACGTCGCCATAGAGGACGTAGAGGCTGCTCAAGGCGAGCATGACGAGCGCGCCCGGCAAGACGAACAGGATGCCGGCGACAAGGCCGCCGGCCGTCCTGTGCAGCAGCCAACCGATGTAGATGGCGAGTTGCTGGGCTTCCGGGCCAGGCAGCAGCATGCAGTAGTTCAGCGCGTGCAGGAAACGCCGCTCACCGATCCAGCGCCGCTCCTCGACCAGTTCCTTGTGCATCAGCGCGATCTGCCCGGCCGGACCGCCAAAGCTGAGCAATCCGATTTTCGCCCAGACCTTCACGGCCTCGGTGAAGGTCGGTGCAGCCGGCACCGGGACGGTTCCCGCCTTATTGTCCGGGACAAGAGCGGTCACGACGGCTTACCCGCAGCCGGCCAGTTGTGCGTTTCTTCGGTGGCGTCGCGACACCAGCGGAAGAACGCGTCGTAGAGCAGCATGCCTGCTTCCAGTTGTTCCAGATCGTCGCGGTACATACGCGACAGACCAAGCGAGGCAGCCAGAAAGCCGGCCGCCTGAGGCACCAGGTCAAGGCTTGCAGTGTCGGCCGCCCGCACGATTGCAGCGAGGCGATCGAGCGCCGCGGATTCCAGCCCGAACTCCTCGATCATCGTGTCGAAGGTGCAGCGCTCGCCGCGATGGCTCCAAAACACATTGTCGATGTCGAACGGCACGGCCTGAAAGCGGTCGGCAACAGCCAACACTTCAGCGGGTTCGACGAACAGGAACACCGCGTCGGGGTCGACGAAACGCCGGATCAGCCACGGGCAAGCGATGCGGTCGACCTTCGGGCGCGATCGCGTCACCCAGACGTTGGCGCCCTTTTCATTGCGTGGCGACATCTTGGCGGTGCGGGCCAAAAGCCCTCCGGCATCGCGCCAGGCCTCAAACCCGCCTTCGAGAGATTCAGCTGATATCCCCTCATGGCGCAGCCATGCGGCCACGCCTTGCGAGAGCTTTTGCCCCCTCTGGCAAACGACGGCCACCGGCTTGCCGGCGAACGTGGCCGCCCAGGTTGAAACGGTTTTGAAATCGCGACGGCACGACGCCGGCAACAGCCGCGGATCGGCGTCGAAATCTTCATCTATGCGAACATCGACAACGACTGGGGCGCCCGGCAGACCTATGAGCCGGGACAATTGCGGTACGGTGATAGCGGTTGTTGACGGCATGGCGTCCACCTCCTGAAAAGAGAAGCTTGGACGCGAACGTTGGGCTGACGCCTCACGGGGTCGTCGCGATGCACCCCTTGTCATGATGGTGGATTTGTTGGGCGCGCTTGTCAAGGACGGTGGCCGTTCTCGACCTACCCGGCCGCGATGCAACACGCTGACCGGAAAACCGACGGCGGCCTGATTTGATCAAGCCGCCATCCGTCGATCCAGAATCAATGATTGTCCCTGGGGACACCGCTGGTGTGCGCGACATCCTGGTATTTCACCGCCGGCTTCAGCACCATTCCCTCCGAAAACTGCGCGACCATACCGCGCTGGATCTCCTGCCAGGGCGTCTGGTGCTCGGGATAGTGGAAGCCGCCATTGTTCTGCAGTTCGGCGCGGCGCCGGGTGATCTCGTCGTCGGTGACGAGGATGTCGGCCGTGCCCTTGCGCAAGTCGATGCGGACCCGGTCGCCCGTCTTGAGCAGCGCCAGTCCGCCGCCGATCGCCGCTTCCGGCGAGGCGTTGAGGATCGACGGCGAACCCGACGTGCCCGACTGGCGGCCGTCCCCGATGCAGGCGAGCGCGTGGATGCCCTTCTTGATGAGATAGGCCGGCGGCTGCATGTTGACGACCTCGGCACCGCCGGGATAGCCGACCGGGCCGGCGCCGCGCATGAACAGGATGGTGTGTTCGTCGATGCCTTGCGCCGGGTCGTCGATGCGGGCGTGGTAATCCTCCGGCCCGTCGAAAACCATGGCGTTGCCTTCGAAAGCCTCGGGATCCCTAGGATTGGACAGATAGCGCTCGCGAAACTCGGGCGAGATGCCGCTGGTCTTCATGATCGCCGAATCGAACAGATTGCCCCTGAGGTTGATGAAGCCGGCATTGGCCTTCAGCGGCTTGGCGACAGAGCGGATGACGTCGGGGTTTTCGTTGGCGACGCCCTCGCTATTCTCGCCGATCGACTTGCCGTTGACGGTGCGTGCGCCGGGATGCGGCAACAGGTCGCCCTTCATCAGTTCGGCAATGACCGCCGGCACGCCGCCGGCATGATGGTAGTCCTCGCCAAGATATTCGCCCGTCGGCTGCAAATTGACCAGCAGCGGCACATTGAGGCCGACCGTCTGCCAGTCGTCATTGTCGAGCTTGACACCAAGGTGGCGGGCGATGGCATTGAGGTGGATCGGCGCGTTGGTCGAGCCGCCAATGGCCGAATTGACGACGATGGCGTTCTCGAAAGCCTCTCTCGTCATGATGTCGGACGGCTTCAGATCCTCATGCACCATCTCGACGATGCGTTTTCCGGTCTCATAGGAAATCTGGCCACGCTCGCGGTAGGGCGCGGGAATGGCGGCCGAGCCCGGCAACTGCATGCCAAGCGCCTCGGCCAGCGAGTTCATCGTGGTGGCGGTGCCCATGGTGTTGCAATAGCCGGTGGACGGCGCCGACGAGGCGACGATGTCCATGAACTCGTCATAATCGATCTCGCCGGCCGACAGGCGCTGGCGTGATTCCCAGACGATGGTACCGGAGCCGGTGCGCTTGCCCTTGTGCCAGCCATTGAGCATCGGCCCGACCGACAGCGCGATCGCCGGAATGTTGACGGTGGCCGCTGCCATCAGCAGCGCCGGCGTCGTCTTGTCGCAACCGATGGTCAGCACGACGCCATCGAGCGGGTAGCCGTAAAGCACCTCGACCAGGCTGAGATAGGCAAGGTTGCGGTCGAGCGCTGCGGTCGGGCGCTTGCCGGTCTCCTGGATCGGATGGCAGGGGAACTCGAACGGAATACCGCCCATCGAGACGATGCCTTCGCGCACACGCTTGGCCAGTTCGATATGATGACGGTTGCAGGGCGACAGATCCGAGCCGGTCTGGGCGATGCCGATCAGCGGCTTGCCGGACATCAGTTCGGCGCGCGTCAGGCCGTAATTGAGATAGCGCTCGAGATAGAGAGCCGTCATGCCCGGATTGTCGGGATTGTCGAACCACTCCTGCGAGCGAAATTTTTTCTTATGGGTGGGGGCGCCTGCCATCATGGTCTCCGTATTTGTAAGACAAATCGATATGGCAACGCGCGGGAGCAGGCAAGAGGGCGTGCGGTCGCAACCGGACTTTGGTGCGATAGACACGCACCAAGCCGTGCGTTACGGGTTCGGACAGTCTTGTCCGGGAGGTTTTCATGGCTTTGGTGATCGAAGGCGAGGAGCGCATTGCCGCACCGCTGCAAAAAGTGTGGGAAGCGCTGAACGATCCCGAGGTCTTGAAGGCGACCATTCCCGGTTGCCAGAGCCTGGAGATGAAGTCGCCGACCGAGATGGCGGCAACCGTGGTGGTGAAGATCGGACCGATCAAGGCGACGTTCAACGGCGAAGTGACGCTGAAGAACCTGAAGCCGCCGCACTCCTACACCATCCAGGGCGAAGGCAAGGGCGGCATTGCAGGCTTCGCCAAGGGTGGCGCCGACGTGACGCTGACGGCAGATGGACCCGACGCCACGATATTGAACTACGCGGCCAAGGCCGATGTCGGCGGCAAGATCGCCCAACTCGGCAGCCGGCTGATCGAATCGACCTCGAAGAAACTGGCCGGACAGTTTTTTTCCAGCTTCGGCGAGAAGGTCGGCGCGGCCTAGGCTGCAGAGCGGCGGCTACCGAACAAGCTACTCGAAAACAATACTCGGCACCGCCGCTGCCGCAGCACCACGCTCTTCGTTAACCCGGTCCCAGACCTTCGAGGCGATGTCGCGGTAGATTTTCGCCTCGGCGCCGTCGGGCTTGGAGACGACAACCGGCGTGCCGGCATCCGAGCTTTCGCGAATGCCCATCTCGAGTGGCACCTCGCCGAGGAAGGTGACGCCAAGGCGCTCGGCCTCGCGCCGCGCCCCGCCATGACCGAAGATGTCGTAGCGCTTGCCGGTGTCCGGGGCGATGAAATAGCTCATGTTCTCGACGATGCCGAGCAGCGGCACGTCGACCTTCTTGAACATGTTGAGGCCTTTTCGCGCGTCGATCAGGGCCAGGTCCTGCGGCGTCGAGACGATGACGGCGCCAGCCAGCGGCACCTGTTGGGCCATGGTCAGTTGCGCGTCGCCGGTGCCGGGCGGCATGTCGACGACGAGCACGTCGAGCCGACCCCATTCGACTTCACGCAGCATCTGCGTCAGTGCCGACATCACCATCGGGCCACGCCAGATCATCGGCGTTTCCTCGTCGACGAGGAAACCCATCGACATCACCTTCAGGCCGTAATTCTCCATCGGTTTCAGGATCTTGCCGTCGACGGTCTGCGGCCGGCCGTGGATGTTGAGCAGCCTTGGCATGGACGGGCCGTAGATGTCGGCATCGAGCACGCCGACGCGCAGGCCGTTGGCGGCGAGGCCGAGCGCGATGTTGACGGCGGTGGTCGACTTGCCGACGCCGCCTTTGCCGGAAGCAACGGCAATGATCGCTTCGATACCGGGCACGCCACGCTTGCCCGAGCTGTGCGAGGCCGGCGCGTGCGGAGCCGCACGCGGCGCGGCGGCAGCGGGCGCAGCCGGCGGAACGGGCCTGGGTGCGGGGCGCGATGGAACCGGCGCCTCCATGCCGCCGCCCCTCTTCTCCGCCGTCCGCGCGACGACGGCGCCGGCGACACCGGCGATCGCCTTGACGACAC
>NZ_RZPL01000254.1:0-7142 GCF_004022805.1 Mesorhizobium sp. M7A.F.Ca.CA.002.04.1.1
CTGATGGAGATGGCGCGCGCCACCACCCCGCACGCCTTCGACACCGAAATACTGCTCGCCTTCCGCCAGGCGGGGCGGCCTGACAGCCCGATCGGCCCGATGTGGCTGCAAGGGGCGATGCGCGACATCACAAGCCTTGGCAGCGGCAGCGTGCTGGTGCTGATCGTGACGGCGGTAATCGTCTATCTCCTGCTTATCCGCAGGCCGGCGACCGCCCTTTTCATCTTCGTGGCGGTGGCCGGCGGTCAGATGCTGTCGAGCCTGCTGAAAGCCGGAATCGACCGGCCGCGCCCCGAACTCGTCTCGCATCTCGTCAACGAAACGACGCTGTCTTTTCCCAGCGGCCACGCCATGCTGTCGGCGGTGACCTATCTGACGCTCGGCGCGCTGGCGGCACGCTTCCTGCCCGGTCGAACGACGAAGATCTATGTGCTGTCGCTGGCGGTGCTGACGACGCTGCTGGTCGGCATCAGCCGCGTCTATCTCGGCGTCCACTGGCCGTCGGATGTGCTGGCCGGCTGGTGCGCCGGCTTCGTCTGGGCGATGCTGTGCTGGCTCGCTGCCCGGACGTGGCAGCGATGGCGTGGGCAGCACCCGGACGGCGAGACTGGAGACTAGATCAGCCGGTTGATCAGCCCGTGCCCGCAGCCGGCCAACAGGAAAACCGCCGACAGCAAGGCTGCCGATGTCATGAAAGTCTTGAAGATATTCAACCGCGTTACTCCCTGCCCAGATGGAAGACCTTAGCGCGCAATCCCGGGAAAGTATCTAAAAAATGGCCAGTCAGGCGCCGCTACTTACGTCTCAAACATTCATCCTAATGCTTGAAACATCAGAATGATGATATTATACCTTACTCCTGCAGACTCAGACGGGGATTCCGGCCGATGATCACTGCCGCGCAGATGCGCGCCGCAAGGGCGCTGGCCGGCATCGATCAGAAGACGCTCGCCGAGCGCGCCGGCGTTTCGCTTCCGACTATCCAGCGCATGGAGGCGAGCGATGGCGTGGTCAGGGGCGTGGTCGACACGCTGATGAAGGTCATCCAGGCCCTCGACGAGGCCGGGGTGGAGCTGATCGGCGAGAATCAGGCCAGCGAGCGCGGCGGCCGGGGCGTGCGCCTCAAGTCTGCCGTGCCGCCGGATCCCAAGGCTGAGCCGGCATAAAGTCGCGACGGCGACCGCCGACAGCCCTGCCGACGATCCCGCCGCCTTTCAGGGTGCGAAAGGCAGTCCATGGATCAGACGCAGCGGGCAGGGCATGAACCGGCCCCCAGATCGGCCCAAAGGTCGGCCCACCAGTCGGCAAAGCCGACATTTCCCGAATTGTTCACGCCAAAGCTCGTGACGGTCTGGCGCGAGGGCTACACCTTCGCCGACGCCAAGGCGGACGCCATTGCCGGGCTGACGGTGGCCATTGTCGCGCTGCCCTTGTCGATGGCCATCGCGATCGCCTCGGGAGTCACGCCCGAGCGCGGCCTCTACACCTCGATCGTCGGCGGCTTCATCATTTCGGCGCTCGGCGGCAGCCGCTTCCAGATCGGCGGCCCGGCCGGCGCCTTCATCGTGCTGGTGGCCGCGACGGTTGCCCGGGTCGGTATTGACGGGCTGCTGCTGGCAACGATGATGGCAGGGGTCTTCCTGCTCGCCATCGGCTATCTCCGTCTCGGCACCTACATCAAGTTCATTCCCTATCCGGTGACGGTCGGCTTCACCGCCGGCATCGCCGTCATCATCTTTTCCGGACAGATCGTCGAACTGTTCGGGCTGAAGCTTGCCGGCAAGGAGCCCGGACCGCTGGTGCCGAAGCTGATCGCGGTCGGCGAGGCGGCCGGCACCATCAACCCGGCGGCGACCTTCGTGGCGGTGTTGACCGTCGCCACCATCGCCGGCCTGAAGCGCTGGCGGCCGACATGGCCCGCAATGCTCATCGCCATCGGGCTGGCATCGCTGGTCGTGGCGCTTCTCGCACTGCCGGCGGAGACGATCGGCACCCGCTTTGGCGGTATACCGCGCAGCCTGCAAATGCCCGCTTTGCCGCCGATCAGCCTGGACAGGATGATTGACGTGCTGCCGGATGCCATTGCCTTCGCCTTGCTGGGCGCCATCGAATCGCTGCTTTCGGCGGTGGTCGCCGACGGGATGACGGGCCGCCGGCATCGTTCCAACTGCGAACTGGTGGCGCAAGGCTTCGCCAACATCGCATCCGCCCTGTTCGGCGGCATCTGCGCCACCGGCACCATCGCCCGCACGGCGACCAATGTGCGGGCCGGCGCCCACGGACCGGTTTCGGGCATCGTCCACTCCGCCATCCTGCTCGCCTTGATGTTGGTGGCGGCGCCGCTCGCCAGCTATATCCCGCTCGCCGCCCTGGCCGGCGTGCTGGCGGTCGTGTGCTGGAATATGTTCGAGAAACAGGCCTTCGCCACCTTGCTGCGTGCCTCGCGCGGCGATGCGCTGGTGCTGATGGCGACCTTTCTGCTCGTCATCTTCCGCGATCTCACCGAAGGCATCGTCGTCGGCTTCGTGCTGGGGTCGATCCTGTTCATCGACCGCATGGCCAAGTCGATTGCGGTCGAGGCCGATCAGCCGCTGGTGCAGGAGGATGTCGCCGACAGCACCAAGGCCTACGATGCCAGCGAGGCGACCGACGCCGACACCGTCGTCTATCGCATTTCGGGCGCCTTCTTCTTCGGCGCCGCATCGACCGTCGGCACCGTGCTCGACCGCATAGCCGACCAGCGCAGGAACTTCATCCTCGACTGCTCGGCCGTACCGTTCTTCGATTCGACGGCGGCCAACGTCATCGAAGGCGCCGCCCACAAGGCGAAACGCGCCGGTGTCCGCTTCATCATATCGGGTGCCGCGCCGCAGATCCGACGCATGCTGATCACCCACGGCGTCAAGCGCCCGCTGGTGACCTACGCCGCCTCGATCAAGGATGCGCGGGCGCAGCTGAAAGGGAAGCTGGAGGCGGGGTAGGGGCCGGGATTTGCCGGCCGGTGGCCATAGTCAGGACAAGGTGTCCACCTGTTGAATGCCAACTTCTTGACGTTGAGCTGACTCACGCACGGCGCGACGTGAACAACCGCACTGCGCCTCTTTTTGGTCATTTCGAGAACCAACCTCCGATTCCGAAAGCTGGCATCCATCCACGTTGCGCCGCCAATGCTCAATCCTCGGTGAGCATGAAGCGATCCTGTAATCGAATTATTGACGAAATATCGTTATAGATTCTATTATATCCCCAAGTGAGGTATCCCATGCTCTACAAGCTAGAGGTCGAAAACTTCTTCTCCATCCGCGATCCGCAGGTGCTCGACCTGTCGGTGGATGGAAAAGTGCCCGATCCTGAAGGCCGTTATGCCCCCATCTTCGAGGGTGCGGACGTGCGCGCGCCGAAGGTCGTCGCCCTCTATGGCGCGAACGCCTCGGGTAAAACGACGGTGCTGCGCGCGCTCGAATTCGTCGTGACGATGATCCGCGACAGCGTAGCGCGCACGGTGCCAGGCTTCGCTGGCATCGAGCGGTTCAACGACGTGGAACCCGGCAGTCGGCCGATCCGGTTCGCGATCGAGCTGGGCGGCATCATAAACCTGACGCCGGAAGTCTTTCAGCGCGCCACGAGCGGCGAAAAGGTCGAGCAAGGCACTTACCGCTACGAACTGGAAATCGAACTCAAAGAAGGGCTCGCGGTGCGGATCGCGTCCGAGTCGCTGCGCCAGAGGCCGAACGGCCAAGGGAAATGGCAGCGCGTCTATGAGCGCGATGCCGAGGGCAAGGTGAAGGACTCTAAAACCTTCAGCCTCTCGGGCTTCCAGCACCTCGTGAAGACGCTCGCCGGCAATCACACGGTGCTGTCATCATTCGCGAAATTCCAGCACCCGACCGCGCAGCTTCTTGTGGATACGGCGCGCAAGGCCTTCTTCCAAATTGAGCCTGTGCACTCCTTCGTCGATCGCGACGTGATCGACTATCTAAAGAACCAGCCCAACGTCGTCTCGCGGCTGAAGGATGAGCTAAGCCGCATAGATGTGGGTGTGGAAGGGATGCGCTTTCAGCATACGGACAACGGGCCGCTGCTGCTGTTTAAGCACGCGGGTCTTGCGGTCGAAATGCCTTGGCTGATGGAAAGCCACGGCACGCGGGCCTTTATCAAGATGTTCCCTTTCATCATGAGCGCACTCGATACCGGCGGGATCGCCGCGATCGACGAAATGGACGCGGCCATTCACCCGAACATGCTGCCCGAGCTGGTGCGCTGGTTCTATGCGGCCTCGGGACGTAACAAGTTCGACGCGCAGCTATGGCTCTCCTGCCATTCGGCCTCGCTGCTCGATGACCTCAACAAGGAGGAAATCGTGATCTGCGAGAAGGACCGGCAGGGCCGCAGCCACCTTTACAGCCTCATGGACGTGAAGGTGCGCCGCGACGAGAACCATTACCGCAAATATCTGAGCGGTGCATACGGCGGGGTTCCACACCTCGGATGAGCCGTCGTCGCCCGCCATATATCGAGCTTCGCCGTCCGGTTTATATTGGCTGCGAGGGAGCGTCAGAAGTCGGTTATGCCGGCTTTCTGCAAGATCTGATCCGCGATGCCAATTTGCCGGTGCACCTGCACGTTGACGAATTGGGGCCGGGGACCGGCGATCCGCTGTCGCGTATCGAGATGGCGGTGCTGCGCCTGAAGCTGCTCCAGAGAAAACGCCGTGCGCCCGCGGAACGCTTCGCGCTTTTGGATTTTGACCAGGCCGAGCGCGATCCGCAGCGCGCCGAGCGAACGCGCAAGCTCGCGGCCGACAACGGAATCACGATTCTCTGGCAACGGCCCTGCTTTGAGGCAATGCTGCTGCGCCATCTGGAGGGCAAGGCGGCCAACCGCCCGCCCGATACGCCGGGGGCGGTTAAGGCGCTCGAAAAGGAATGGCCGGAATACAAAAAGCCCATGACGCGCGCCAACCTGGCGCGCCGGATTAATCGGGATGCCGTCCTGCGGGCGGCAGGTGTCGAGGCCGAACTACAAGCCTTGCTCCGCAGTATCGGGGTGCTCTAGCGATCGGGATACGCGACTTCCGCGCTGTATGGTCGCCGGCGGCGGTGAACCGGTGGCGACGGAAGCTTCGCCACAAGCACGTCCCGAACCGGACGTTCCGCTCCCGGCCCAAAGGCGAGATCAAAATATCTGCTCGGCAATGTCGGCTATTGGCGCTTGGCACAAGGTGGGCCGATCCGGGGACGTCGTTAATTGGCCACAATACGATCCTCGCCGACTAACGACAGTCCATCGGCCGTTGGCGAACGTCTCGCAGCTCTGCCCTGAGGCGCCGATCATGGCTCTCAATCGAGCTTCAGCGCCACAACCTCGCCTTCGTTCATCAACGGCACATAAAGGATCGACTTGCCATCGGCGCCGATGTCGGCGCTGCCCGGCTTGAACTGCGCCACCACCTCCGGCGCGCCGCCCGCATGATGGCGGTAGAGCTTGCCGGTCATGTAGGCGGTGGTATAGATGGTGCCGCCGATGGCTACGACGCCGTCGAGATCGGCGAATTTCTGGGCGGCCGGCAAGGGCGAAACCACCTTGCTGGCGATGTCGACCGACAGCAGGCCGCCAAGCTCCGTCGTGCTGAAGTCGGGCTTGATGCCCTTGCCCCAGGAGGCGACGATCAATCGGCCGCCATCGGCGAAGATGCCGTTGGGTGAAGCCAATGCCCCGTCCTTGACGAACAGCTCCGGCCGGTCGCCATCGATGCGGTAGATGGCGTCGGCCAGCATGTCGGTGACATAGACCTTGCCGGATTGGTCCGATGTCATGTCGTTGAGGAAGACCGCGTTCGGCACCGCGATGCTGGCGACCAGCTTGCCGCTGGCGAGGTCGACGACGCGGACTTTCGTGATGTCGGCGACATAGAGCTTGCCGCCCGAGATCGCCATGCCCTTGGGTGCGTCCATGCCGTCGGTCCAGTGCTGGGTGACCGTCTTGCCGTCCAGCGACAGCACGGAGAGATAACCGTTGCCGTCGGCCTCGCCGGGATTGCCTGATATGTTGGAAACGATGATGCGATTGTCAGCGGCGTCGAACAGGGCCGATTCCGGCTGTTCGAGCCCGGTGGCGCGCCAGAGTTCGCCGGCCTCCGCGGCGGGCACTGCGGCAATGCCGATGACGGCGATAAAGGTTGAGGTGATGAGGGTGTTCATGACTGCTCTCCTGAG
Organism: Mesorhizobium sp. M7A.F.Ca.CA.002.04.1.1; assembly: GCF_004022805.1. NCBI lineage: Bacteria > Pseudomonadati > Pseudomonadota > Alphaproteobacteria > Hyphomicrobiales > Phyllobacteriaceae > Mesorhizobium > Mesorhizobium sp. M7A.F.Ca.CA.002.04.1.1. The sequence goes on from NZ_RZPL01000254.1 coordinate 6,216, forward strand.
ATGACGAGGCAGAGCTATGGCTTTCGATACTTTTCGGAAAGGCCTGACGCCGCTAGTATCGAATATCGATACGAAACTAGCGACAAGAGGTGCATCCAATGAACGGTCTGATCTTCCAGGCGCTGAAGCGGACGTTGAAGGCGAAGGGCGTCACCTATCGCGCGCTGGCCGAACGCATGGGCGTTTCCGAACCGACGGTGAAGCGTATCTTCCATGAGCGCAATTGCAAGCTCGACCGGCTGATGGAGATTTGCGCTGCGGCCGGTGTCGAACTGGAAAACGTGCTCGGCTCGATGAACCGGGGGCCTGGGCCGGTCAACCACATCGCGCCGGAGATCGAGCGCAAGCTCGCCAGCCGGCCGGCGCTGCTGTTCATCTTCGTCATGCTGTCAGAAAAGTTCACGCCCGAAGGCATCATGCGCTCGCAAGGCCTGAGCGAGGCTTCGATGTTCCTCTATCTGCGCGATCTCGAGGAACTCGGCCTGATCGCGCTCGGACGGGGTCTCTCGGCGAGACTGCTGGTCGAGACGCCGATCCAGTGGAACTTCGAAGGGCCGCTCAGGCCGCTGTTCGAGATGACCAACAAGAATTTCATCGGCTGGGCCATCACCCATATCGACAAGGAAGCGACCTTCGTCAGCTTCTCCAGGCGGATGCGGCCGGAGACGGCTGAAATGGTGCGGCGCGAGGCGGAGGATCTCGCCGACCGCGCCAAGCTGCTCGCCCATCACGACCAGCACACGACGCCGGAGGATGGCCTGATCGGCTACAAATGGACGTTTGCCTTTGGCGCGACGCCATTTCCGGCAATCATGCCGATCGGGCCGCACGCGCGAGATGCCGGGGCGAGGCCTGATACGCCCGCCGCCGCGAAAGGACAGCGGCCGCTGCCGGCCTGACCAGGCACCGCGTCAATCGTCTCAGCAC
>NZ_RZPL01000255.1:0-1958 GCF_004022805.1 Mesorhizobium sp. M7A.F.Ca.CA.002.04.1.1
GACACGCGGGTTCTTTCCGAGTTCCGGCTGACCGTCGGCGGCAGGCAGACATCTCTGCTCGGCGCCTCGCTCAGCCAGGACAATGTGCTGTTCACCACCAATTTGACCAATCTGCCGATACAGAGCGCCGGTGGACGCGACATCCCGCAGGGAGCCATTCACATCGAACGCGTCAGACTGCTTTGGCAGGACAGGCTGTTTGAACGCATCACCCTTTCCAATTACAGCCGGGAACACTCGACGATCAGCGTTTCCCTGCACTATTCCGCCGATTTCCGCGACATGTTCGAAGTGCGTGGCTCGACACGGCCGAAGCGCGGGCTGGCCCATGCCGCCGAAACAAACGCGACGTCGGTCCTGCTGCGCTATGATGGGCTCGATGGCCTGGCCCGCCTCTCGGCGATATCGTTCTCGCAGGCGCCGGACCAACTGAGTGCCAACCGTGCCGATTTCCTGATCGCCGTGACCAAGCGCAGCAGGAAGGTGCTTTATGTCGAGGTCGGTCCCGAGGTGGCCGACAAGCCCGACCGCGACCGGTTCCGCGCCGCTGCCGCCCGCGCCCGCTTTGGCATGCGGGCCAAACGTCGCCATGGCGCGACGGTGCGCAGCTCGGGCCGTGTCTTCAACGACTGGGTCGAGCGCGCTCGCGCCGATGTCGCGCTGCTGACCACCGAGCTGGCGACCGGCCCCTATCCCTATGCCGGCATCCCCTGGTTCTCGACGGCGTTCGGCCGCGACGGCGTCATCTCGGCGCTGCAGATGCTGTGGCTCAATCCGGGCCTGGCGCGGGGCGTGCTGGCCTTTCTGGCCCAGCATCAGGCGACCGAGACATCGCCGTTCAGCGATTCGCAGCCGGGCAAGATCATGCACGAGACCCGCAAGGGCGAAATGGTGGCGCTGCGGGAGCTTCCCTTTGGCCGCTACTACGGTGGCGTCGATACGACACCGCTCTACATCTACCTTGCCTGTGCCTACGCCGATCGTACCGGTGACATGGCGTTCATCGACGGCCTGTGGCCGTCGCTGTGCGCCGCGGCCGAATGGACGGAGGAGGCGGGCCGGGAAACCGGATTCGTGACTTACCAGCGAGCGGCCGAGTCCGGCCTCGCCAACCAGGGATGGAAGGACAGTTTCGATTCGGTCTTCCATGCCGATGGCCGCATTCCCAAGGGCCCGATCGCCCTTGTCGAAGTGCAGGGCTACGTCTTTGCCGCCTTCCGGGGGCTGGCGGCACTTGCCCGTCGCCGGGGCGAGAACGACAGGGCCGACCACTGGGATGATCGCGCCGAAGCGATGCGGGTTGCCGTGGAACGGGATTTCTGGCTTGACGATCTCGGCTTCTATGCGCTGGCAATCGACGGTGCCGGCGAGCCCTGCAAGGTGCGGACCTCGAATGCGGGGCATCTGCTCTTTGTCGGATTGCCTGAGCCGGCGCGGGCCCAGATGGTGGCTGACCAGCTGCTTTCCGCCTCCTTCCATTCGGGCTGGGGACTGCGGACGCTCGCCGACGATGCCGTGTTCTTCAATCCGATGTCGTACCACAATGGCTCGATCTGGCCGCACGATACCGCCCTTTGCGGTGCCGGGCTGGCGCGCTATGGCGAGCGCGAAAGCGTGGTTCGCCTGATGAGCGGCACGTTCGAATCCGCGGTCCATTTCAACATGCGGCTGCCCGAACTGTTCTGCGGTTTTACACGTGCGCCGGGCGAAGCACCCATCGCCTATCCCGTCGCCTGCCTGCCGCAAGCGTGGTCGGCGGGCTCCGCTTTCATGTTGATGCAGGCCTGTCTTGGCCTGGAGATCGACGGCTGGGAGGGTGAGATTCGCGTCGGCCGCCCCAGGCTGCCGATCGGCATCGACACGCTGACACTGCGGCACCTGGGCGTCGGCGACCGGGTCGTCGATCTCACCTTCCAGCGCGTCGGCGACCGGGTCGTCGCTTTCCTGGCCGACCGCCA
>NZ_RZPL01000255.1:1968-7141 GCF_004022805.1 Mesorhizobium sp. M7A.F.Ca.CA.002.04.1.1
GGCTGGTGCCGCTCATAGTAAGAACATGATCCGAACAAAATTGGCGGAACCGATCCAGGCCTTGTGCGTTGCAAAAACACTGGTCCGAACGCCGACCACGTGGCCGGCGGACCGTTTCAAACGGGAAACACGAACAAACGGTCGCCGACGGCCGGGGTGAGTTGACGTTCAATGACAAACTACGGTGCGGACCTGCTCTGGGTTCTGATTTTCGCGAGCCTCGGTTTTTCCGCTCTTGCCGTATTCCTCTCCATATCGCGGCACCGTCGCCGTCATCCTCCTGCCGTCCCACATACGGCAGGCGAAGATGTGGCGGCGGAGGCCGCGCGCAAGGTGATACGGGAGTTCGAAAAGAACGGCCAATCGGCCGATGCCGCGCTGGTGACCTGGTCGCCAGAAACATTGCGCAAGATCCTGGCCGACGATCTGCCCGATGCGCAGGTTATCGTGGTGTCCAATCGCGAGCCGTACATCCACAATGTGAAGGACGACGGCGTCGAGTTGCTCGTCCCGGCCAGCGGGCTGGTGTCGGCGCTCGAGCCCATTACCCGCGCCTGTGCGGGCACCTGGATCGCCTATGGCGGGGGAACGGCGGACCGCCTTACCGTCGACGACCACGATCGCGTGCAGGTGCCGCCTGGCAACCCGTCCTACACGCTGCGCCGGGTCTGGCTGACGGAGGAAGAGCATCAGGGCTATTATCTCGGTTTCGCCAATGAGGGCCTTTGGCCGCTTTGCCATATCGCCTTCACCCGGCCGATTTTTCGTGCCTCCGACTGGGCTGCCTATGAAGCCGTCAACCGGAAGTTTGCCGATACGGTGGTTGCCGAGGCGCGCAACGAGCGGCCGATCGTGCTGGTCCAGGATTACCATTTCGCGCTGCTGCCGCGCATGATCCGCGAGCGCTTGCCGGAGGCGATCGTCATCACTTTCTGGCACATCCCGTGGCCAAATTCGGAAGTGTACAGCATCTGCCCATGGCGTGAACGCATCCTCGAAGGCCTGCTCGGCAGCTCGATCATCGGCTTCCACACTCAGTTCCATGCCAACAATTTCACCGAAAGCGTCGATCGCTTCCTGGAAAGCCGCATCGAGCGGGCCGATGCGGCCATCTCCTACGGCGGACGGACCACATTGGTGCACGCCTATCCGATCTCGATAGAATGGCCGGCGGACCTGCTGGCGAAACTTCCCGCTGTCGACGATTGCCGCGCTCGCATGCGCGAGAGGTTCGGCCTTAAAGCGGATGTGAAGCTGGCCGTCGGGGTCGAGCGCCTCGATTATACCAAGGGCATTCTCGATCGGTTTCACGCTTTGAACGAATTGTTCAAGCGACAGCCTGAGTGGATCGGAAAACTGGTCTTCCTGCAGATCGCGGCACCCAGCCGCGGCACGCTGCCTGCCTACAAGCTGCTCCATGACGAGTGCCACCGTTATGCCGAAGAGCTCAACCGGCGTTATGGCAGCGAGGGCTACAGGCCGGTGATCATGGTGGCCGAACATCACTCGCAAGAACAGGTCTACGAGATCTATCGGGCCGCCGACATATGCATGGTCACCAGCCTGCATGACGGCATGAACCTCGTCGCAAAGGAATTCGTCGCCGCGCGCGACGACGAGCAGGGCGTTTTGATGCTCAGCACATTCGCCGGCGCCTCGCGTGAATTGCTGGAGGCGCTTATCGTCAACCCTTACGATGCCGCCATGATGAGCGGAGCGCTGTTGCAGGCACTGACCATGTCGCCCGAAGAACAGCGCGAGCGCATGCGCCCCATGCGCGAGACAATCCGCAACAACAATGTCTATCGCTGGGCCGGCAGCATGCTTCTGGATGCGGCACGTTTGCGCAAGCGCGGGGACCTCGATCGGGTGACCGGTGCCGTCAGCGACCCGCCGCCCAGCGTCGACAATGTCGTCTCCATTTTTGAGCGCAGACGGGTGGCGATGTCATGAGCGATGCGCTGCAAAATATTGTTGGCGAGACCCTGCACAAGCCGCAGGCCGTCATGGAGAAACCGCACACTGTGCTGACCGGCGAATGGGCGTTGTTCCTCGACATCGACGGCACCCTGCTGGAACATGCCGAACACCCGGACGCCGTCTCGGTCAGCGACGAGCTCCGCTCCTTGCTGCAAGGCCTGGATCGCAAGCTGAACGGGGCATTGGCCTTCATAACAGGCCGTTCCGTCGCGGCTGTCGATCATCTGTTTCAGCCTTTGAAGCTGCGCGCCGCCGGGCTCTATGGCCTGGAACATCGGCTCCTACCGAACGACGACGTCGAAGTCGCGGATGAGCCGGCGGATATTTCTGCGCTTGCCGACGAGATCGAGGCCGAGCTCGGTCGTGGCGCCTATATCGAGCGCAAAGGACGGGTGCTGGCCATCCACACGCGCGCCGCCCCGCATCTGCTTCCGCGCGCGACGCAGCTTGTCGAGCAGGCGCTGGCCACGCTGCCAAAGGGCTACCGGGTGGTTCCCGGCAATGCCGGTGTTGAACTGCTGCCGCTCGAGGCCGCCAAGGGCGCCGCGATCCGGCGTTTCATGGAAATTGCGCCATTCACGGGCCGTCGCCCGGTCTTCCTGGGCGACGACACGTCGGATGAAAACGGTTTTGAGGCCGTCAATGATGCCGGCGGCATATCGATACGCGTCAAACCACCAGCGCACACCGCAGCGCGGTACGGGCTTGCCGACGTTGTCGAGACGCTGGCCTGGCTGAGAGGTCAACTTTAGATCCAGCCGACGCAACCGCGATCGCGCCTCCTGGAAAGGGCAAGGAAAGGAACGGTTTCGATGGGACGCTTCGCACAATTGGTCCGAGAGATCACCCCGAACTGGCTGCACTCTCGCTCCTCCCGCCATGACATTGCCGACGTTTCACCGTCCGACGCGGATTTCAGCTGGCAAGAGGCGATCGATAACAAGATGTATGGGGCTGATACGCCTGATTATTCCTATGTTCCGGAAAAGACCGCTTCAGATGCGGTGAGACCGGGCGGTGACAGCCCCGGCGAAAAGAGCGTGCGGGGTGATCCAAAGAGAGCCAATTGAGGGTGAAAGCCTGTCGGCGCCCGAGGAACGCTAGGCCGCAAATCGCAGTCCGCCGTCGCAGGTCAGCACCTGACCGGTCATGAAGCCGTTGGAGACGAGGAAGGCTATTGCCGCGGCGACGTCTTCGGCGCGACCGATGCGGCCGACCGGGGTCCTGCCGGCATAGTCGGCAAACAGCGCCTGCCTCTGCTCCTCGGCCAGAAAGTCCCACCAGGGCGTGTCGATGACGCCTGGCGCCACGACATTGACGCGCAGCGGTTTCAACTCCATCGCCAGGATCGGCACCACGGTCAACAGCATGCCGTTGATGGCGGCGATACCGGCGACGCCGGGCGTTGCGAGCTGCGCCGACACCGCCGAGATGAAGGTGACCGATCCGGCCTTGTTGAGTGTCGGCAAGGCGGCCTGCAGGCAGGACAGCTGCGGGCGGACCTTTTCCTCCACGCCACTGCCGATGTCACTCAGGTCAAGCGCCGGGAACGGGCCGAGGCCCTTGCCGCCGCTGGCCGCCAGCACCAAGTGATCAAAGGGGCCGAGGCGCTCGAAGAATTGACGGACCTCATCCGGCTTCGACGCGTCGAAAGCGGCCTTCTCGGCAGCACCGCCAAGGCTCTTCCAAGCGCTCTTCAGCTTGTCCTCGTTGCGGCCGGTGATGGTTACCTTCATGTCCGGGCCAAGCAGTTTGCGCGCCGTCGCCAGCCCGATGCCGGACGAGCCACCGATGATGACGGTGTGTTGGATTGCCTTGGTCATCAATGCTGTTCCTTCGATGTGGGGGAGGCCGGGCCGATGAGGTCGAGGCTCAAGCTTCTCAGCTGTTGCCTTGCCTTGGCGTCGTAGGCCTGAGCATCGGCGCGGGATTCCCGCAGGCCGTCGAAATAGAGGCCGCTTTTCCCGTTGAGCGTGGGTGAGGTGGCGAGATTGAGGATGGCGTCGGCACCGGTCTCGACCGAACTCCACGGCGTCACCCCGGCCTGCCGGACCATGGTTGTGTTCATGTAGCTCGCCGGATGCAATGCGTTGACGGTGACGCCGGTGCCTTTCAACTGTTCGGCCAAATCGACGGTGAACAGAATCTGCGCCAGCTTGCTCTGGCAATAAGTGCGCACCCCGTCATAGGAGCGGGTCAGCATGACATCGCTGAAGTCGATCGCCTGCTGCCCCGCAGAGGCGACATTGACGATGCGCGCCGGCGCACTGGCCTTCAGCAATGGCAGGAGCTCCGATGTCAGCAGGAAACCGGCGAGATAGTTGACCGCGAAGCGCAGTTCATAGCCGTCGGCACTCACCTGCCTTTTGGCACCTTGGCCCGCTGTGCCGATGCCGGCATTGTTGATGAGGATGTCCAGCCGGTTCGTCCGGGCGCGCACCGCCTCGGCGAGGTGGCGCACCTCGGCCAGCGAAGAGAGGTCGGCGACCAGAAGCTCGGCCTTGCCGCCGGCGGCTTCGATCTCGGTGACAACAGCCTTGCCGCGCGTTGCATCGCGGCCGTGCACCAGCACACGGGCGCCCGCGGCGCCGAGCCGTTGCGCGACAACGCGGCCGACGCCGTCTGTCGAGCCGGTGATGAGGATCGTCTTGTCTTTGAGTTCCATGTTCAGAGCCTCCGTTCTGTTGCTCTGAACGGAAGATGGGGCAGTTGGCGCTGGCCAAACAGTTCAAACTTTATCCTGGTATCAATACTGCTATAATACGCGCATGGAGTCCCAACCTCACGCGGCCCCCACACGTTCGGCTGAAGACAGCCGCCGGCGCGAACTCGGCGCCTTCCTGCGCTCGCGCCGCGAAAGGCTGACGCCCTCGGCCGCAGGCATCGCCATCGGTCTCAGGCGACGTACGCCGGGCTTGCGCCGCGAGGAGGTGGCGATGATCGCCGGTGTCGGCACGACTTGGTACACATGGCTGGAGCAGGGGCGGGAGGTCAGGCCCTCGGTCGAGGTGCTGACGGCGCTCGCCGAAGCACTGCGCCTCGACGCCGCCGAAAAACAGCATCTGTTCATCCTTGCCGACCGCCAGCAGCCGGAGCGCCGTGCCGTAGCGCCGGAAAAGGTCGATGGCCCGTTGCTGCACATGCTGCAGAGCCTGGTGCTGCAGCCGGCCTATGTCGTCGGGCGGCGCTGGGA
>NZ_RZPL01000256.1:0-7138 GCF_004022805.1 Mesorhizobium sp. M7A.F.Ca.CA.002.04.1.1
CCGCAGATAGCAGCCCTCGGCATGGTCTCGGTGCTGGCGCTGGCGATTGGCATGGCCGCACCGGCGAACTGGCTGAACCTGACGCTTTCGGCACGTGACGTCGGCGGGGCGATCATGCCGCAAGGCATGATCATGGGCCGCGACACGCCGGCGGAAGCCATGCGTGACATGGCTGCAACCAATCCGCATCGCGTCACGGCATCCTATGGCCTTGCCGCCAAAGGCGACCAGGAACTGCCATTCCGCCTGGAGAACGGCGTCAAGGTGTTCGACCTCAGGCCCTCAGTGGTCCGCTGGCAGATCCTGCCCAATGTCGCGGTCGACGCCTATGCCTACAACGGCCAGATCCCCGGTCCGCGCATCCACATTCGCCAGGGCGATAAGGTTCGCATCGACGTCACCAATGACCTGCCTGAGGAGACCACGGTGCATTGGCACGGCATGATCCTGCCGAACCAGATGGATGGGCCCGCCGAGATCACCCAGCCGCCGATCGAGCCTGGGCAATCCTATTCCTACGAATTCACCGCGACCCAGCACGGGACCTATTTCTATCATCCGCATGCCAAGCCGGACCGTACCCAGGCGCTGGGGCTCTATGGGGCGCTGATCATCGACCCTGCCAATCCCGCCGACGAGGTTCAGGCTGACCACGACTATGTGATCGAACTTCAGGAATGGCTGGTGCGCGATGGACTGACCTATCCTTCGATGCCGATGGAAGGCGGTATGCCGAACTTCTTCACCATCAACGGCAAGGCCTATCCCGCAACCGACGCCATCCCCATGAAGGTGGGCGAGACGCTGAAGGTGCGTTTCATCGGCACCAATAATGGCTTCGTCCATCCCATGCATATCCATGGCGGACCCTTCGAGGTCGTCGCTCGTGACGGTGAGACGCTTCCTCCCTCGGCGCGCTTTCTGGCCGATACGATCAATGTCGGGCCAGGACAGCGCTATGACGTCGTCTGGAAGGCACGGCGTCCCGGCAAGTGGCTCATCCATTGCCACATCCCGCATCACACGACGAACAACAATGTCGAGGAAAAGGGCGGCGGCGGGCTGATGGTCGTGATCGACGTCGGTTAAATCTGCCACCCCCCTGTGGATTTACCTGTGTCATCGGGGGGCGCGTTGTTGCGCGCTACTTCTTGATAATGGTTCCGTTGCGCAAGTCGAATGCTTCGGTACCGCGAGCCTGGCGATAGAAATCATCCTGCAATTCACCCCATTCGCCGAGAAAGGCGCCGCAATTGCTGCAATGAATTGGCGTCGACTCGTTGGCGTCGTCGGGAATGTCCATTTGGATGGTCCCACAAGCCTTGCAATCGAGTTTGTCGTCCAGCCGTCGTCCCATTTCCCAATGATTGCGCATTTTCGACCATGAGCCAATTGTCGATTTCGTACCAAATCGCATCGACCATGGCTCATCGGTCAATCGCGAGAGTCAAAAAGGACGGCCAGACCCAGTTCCCGTGCCAGCTCGATGATCGTCTCCATCAATTCATCATCTGTATCCTGCAAATAAGGCGCGTCCCTGCGAGCGGCCTCTATCGCCGCTTTGACCGAAACGATGTCGCCGTATCGCGCACTTCGAAGCTCTTCTGCCAGAAACGCCTTGGCGGTACCGACAGGTCTTATTGCCCATCTGGCGATGCTCATGCGGCTCCCTCCCATGGTCACCTCAGCTTCATTTTGATCCTGTCCAAGGTGCAGATCAATCGATGGTACGATTCCGTACGGAGCTACCCAACCGGTTGGAGACAGCCGTGTGACGAACGCCTTGGCCAGGGTTTTCGGCGTCTCTCTGGGGTGAGTTGGGGCGAAATCGCCCGGTGGGACCGGCCTTGCGGAACCATCGCTCAGCATGGGGGTTTCTTCAAAATCTCCCTCGAAGAATGCAAGGAGCGACCATGCGCATGTTGACGATAGCTGTCGCGCTTTCCGGGGCGGTCACCATTCAGCCCGTCTACGCCCAAACTATCGGACCGCAGCTTCCCCAGGTGACGCCACCGCAGGGCGAAGCGCAGCCGGAGCTGGCGCCGCCCGATCCAGGCTCTGCCGGTTTGAATTTCACCGGCGTCGCCATTGTCGCCGTCGAGGATTTGCCGGACGAAATCAAGGCGCAGGCCGATGCCGTGATTAACCAGACCAGCGCCGAAGATTTGCTTCGCCTGCAAAGCTCCGTCGATGCCTCACCTCAGGCGACGTCGGCTTTGAGAGCGAATGGGCTCAATTCCTCGCAGGTTGTCGCTGCAAACATAGATGGCGATGGCACGCTGACGCTGATCATTCAGACGACGACTTGAGGCATCGAACCATACGCATCACTGAATCGACGAAATGCAGTCGCGGAGAGCAGCAATGGTCGAAGCCGCCGTTCGCAACTTCACCATCAATTTCGGGCCACAGCATCCCTCCGCCCATGGTGTTCTTCGGTTGGTGCTCGAACTGGACGGCGAGATCGTCGAGCGTGCCGATCCGCATATTGGCTTGCTCCATCGAGGCACCGAAAAACTCATAGAGCACAAGAACTATTTGCAAGCGCTGCCCTATTTCGATCGGCTCGACTATGTCGCGCCGATGAACCAGGAGCATGCGTTCTGCCTCGCCGCCGAAAAACTGCTCGACATAACAGTTCCAAAGCGTGGGCAGCTTGTCCGTGTTCTTTTTTGCGAAATTGGCCGGCTTCTGTCGCATCTCCTCAATGTCACGACCCAGGCCATGGATATCGGCGCCCTGACGCCGCCGCTTTGGGGATTTGCGGAGCGCGAGAAGCTGATGGTCTTTTACGAGCGCGCCTCCGGCGCTCGCATGCATGCGAATTACTTCAGAATCGGCGGCGTGCACCAGGATTTGCCTGCGAAGCTTCTCGACGACATCTGGGCTTTCTGCGATCCGTTCCTCAAAGTCTGTGACAACCTCGACGATCTGCTCACCGGCAGCCGCATCTTCAAGCAGCGCAATGTCGATGTTGGTGTGATCGGGCTGGATGATGCCTGGCGCTGGGGATTTTCCGGCGTGATGGTACGCGGATCGGGCGCGGCATGGGATTTGCGCAAGGCACAGCCATACGAATGTTACCCTGACATGGATTTCGACATCCCCGTCGGCAAGAACGGAGACTGCTATGACCGTTATCTCGTCCGTATGGAGGAGATGCGCCAGTCGGTGCGGATCATGAAGCAATGCCTGGAAAAACTGCGGTCATCCGAAGGCCAGGGGCCGGTCGCGATTCCGAACCAGAAGATCACGCCGCCGCGGCGCGCCACGATGAAACGCTCTATGGAAGCGACCATCCAGCATTTCAAACTTTATACCGAGGGGCATCGCGTGCCGGCGGGAGAAGTCTACGCCGCGGTTGAAGCGCCAAAGGGAGAATTCGGCGTTTATCTGGTTTCTGACGGGGGCAACGTCCCTTACCGGTGCAAAATACGTGCGCCATCTTTCGCCCATCTGCAGGCGATGGATTTCCTGTCTCGAGGGCACATGATCGCCGACGTTGCCGCGATCATCGGGTCGCTCGACATCGTGTTTGGCGAGATAGATCGTTAGTCCTCGGCAGGTTGCGCGCTTGCCCCGCGATGCAGAAATTCCCTCTCATGCGTGGACGGGAGGCTCTTCATTCTCGTCGGGGTTGGGCAGCGGAGTCTCGTCCGGAAGCGTTTCCGGTTCGGGTTCCTCGATCGGCTCCGGCTTCCATGTTGGAGGCGGCACGGGCATATCGCGATTTGGGTCTGGCTGTCTTGGCTGTGGCATCTAACTATCTCCGTTCAGTCGGAACAACTCGTCCGCCGTGGCATGGTTCCTGGCAGAATACAGCCATCGAGATCGTTGCGCCCTCAAGGCAGGCGCACGTTGGTCCGCCCACGGATGCCGGCGCAAAAGTTGCAGATCGTTCGGAACCGGTCGGATTTTCGAGCCGTTGTCGTCGAAATCGACCAAGGAGAAGCGTGATGAAGGACAAGTCAGGAGATATCGACCATACATTGCCGCAGGTCGCCATCGACGATCAGCAGGTGCGACAGCTGGCCGCCACGACCGATTTGCCGTCAAGGCAGGCACGCGAACTGGTGCGCCGTCACGGCAACGATCCGCGGAAGCTGGAAGAGTTGGCGAGGTCGATCAACGCCACCAACTGAGTCCAGGCCAATGGGCATCGACGGCGCAAGCCGTTGGCATCAGATTTCCAGCAAGGCGTAGGGGCGGCCGCCAGGTTTGGCCACATGCATGGCGACGTTGTAGACCTTGGCTCCGCCAGGCGTTTGGCCTTCGTAAGAACCGCGATGTGCATGACCGTGCACGACAGCACTGACCTGGAATCGATCGATCGTTTCGGCCAGACGTGAAGAGCCCAGAAACGGAAATATTTCCAGCGGTTCTCCCGCGACGGTGTCGGCAATCGGCGCGTAGTGAAGGATCACCAGCGTGCGCTTGGCCCGCACCTGGCGCATCGCATTTTCAAGTCGCATTGCCTCGTTCACGCTTTCCGCGACCATCGTCTTGATCGCCGGTTCCCCGAATGAGCCGAGCATGCGTGACCCGAAGCCGCCTATGAATCCCTTCACGCCGACAAAACCGACCTCCTCGATTTCGACTGTCTGCCCGTCGAGGAGGTGAACATGCGCCTGCCGCAGGATCTTCGTGACGTCTTCCACCGCACCGGACTCGTAGTCATGATTGCCGAGGACTGCCACAACCGGGATCGAGCAGTTGCGCAGATCCTCGGCCAGCATCTCCGCTTCACGAGGCTTGCCGAGATTGGTCAGATCTCCCGTGAGAACGAGAATGTCCGCTTCGCTCGATATCTCGCCGAAGAGGTCTCGATACGAGTTTTGTGCATCTTCCCGCACATGGAGATCCCCGACCGCGGCAACTTTGAGCGCGCGTGCGCCGTCCTTGGGCGCGCTGCTCTTGACGGGATCAGCCATCACGGAATTCTCCCACACCACCGACGCCGGCGAAGCCCCATTCCTTGACGTCGATCTCGTAGTCGGTTTGCGAAAGCAGCCGCCCACGGCAGATCTTCATCCTTGGAGACGGCAATTGCCGTTGCTTGGCGAGGCGGTCGAGCAATTCATCGAGCAACCAGGCCGGGATATGATCCCGCTCGCTCGGATAGATCCATCTGAAATTGATAAGCTGCATCAACAGAACCTCCCAATGAACCTCCAGATAAGAAAGCAGCCGGTGCCAATCGATCTGATCGCCCGCCTTGAGAATCGTATGAGCGATATCGGCGCCGTCGTGTCGCCCTCTGTCCTGGATAAAGCATTTGGACCAGATGAGTTCGGTCGGGCCGATGATCCGCACCCTGCTGCCCAACAGCTCGGTTTGGCGGGCGTGTTCCAGCCACAGGTCGCCAACAGGCACCGTGCCGTTGGCCGAGCCGAAGATGACGTCGAAGAAATGCGTGCCCTTGAACACCTTGCCGAGCCACCGGTCGTCCTCGATTTCGACGGCATATCCAAGCTGCTTGAAATGGGCGAGGATCCGCGCGTAGTCGCCTGCCTTGCAGAAGATATCGAGGTCCTTGGTCTGGCGGGTGACACCCGTATAGGCGCTTACCGCGTAGGTCCCGGCGACCAGAAAGGGAATGTCGGTGGCGGCAAGCTCGCGGATTGCTTCGGTATAAAATACCTCCGCCTCGGCATTTTTGAGCGTCGGCGCCGCCTTTGCGTCAATCATGGGAAGCGAGACCAGAACGTTTTCAGGCAATGGGCCATTGGTCATGAAACGATGACTCCGAATCCGGCAACCGGCAGTCGCCCGCTGTGGTAACAACGTGAACCCCGCCTGGTTCCGCTACCGGGCGGCCAGCCAAAGGTTCATTCTCGTCACGTACTGGAAATTTCGGGATCGCGCCTGCCGATCCAAGCCCGGCCCAACGTCATCGCCGGCGCGCAAGTCTCTATGTCGCCTCGGAATCGGCCCATGCCGCCGCCAATGTCCCATTGGCCCAAATTTGAAACACCCCGTGGGTGCTCGATCTCGATCGTTTTAGAGTTTATTGGGCTTACCCAATCGGGTACAAAGCTGAAGCCGAGGCGCTTGATCTAACCGCACCCCGATCGGCGTGCGCCAAGCCATCATCAGGACCATCAAGGCATGACCCCCTCGCCTCCCTTTCTCGGCTTTCCCGACCGTCTTGCAGATAGCCGCGTGCCTCGTGCGGTGATCTTCGGGGCCGGTCACGGCAGCACCTATCCCGGCAAGGACAGCAGCGGCTATGCCTTGGCCGCCAACGCCATCCGTGCTGCCAGCCAGGACGATGCCGCGTTCGTCGAGCACTGGGATTTCGATCTTGGCGGCCCGCTGTTCGACGGCAAGCCGGACTCTTGCGTCGACGCCGGCGATATCTTGACCACCATGCATGACAATGCCGGCAACCGGGCCAGGATCGAGGCAAAAACGCGCGAGATCCTGACGTTGCCGGCTGTGCCGATCCTGATCGGCGGCGACTGTTCCATGACCATTCCCTTCCTCGCCGGCTTTGCAGAGCACGGGCCGGTCTGGGTCCTGCAGGTCGACGCCCATATAGACTGGCGCGACGAGGTTCATGGCGAACGCCACGGCTATTCGAGCCCGATGCGCAGGGCAAGCGAGATGCCGCATGTCGCCGGCATGGTGCAGGTCGGTCTGCGCAGCGTCGGCAGCGCGCGCATCGCCGAAATCGAAGCAGCCCGGCGCTATGGCAGCCGCTTCGTGACCGCCCGCGAGGTTCATGCCCAGGGCGTCGAAGCCGCGCTCCGGCATATTCCGGAAGCCGCGCGGGTCGTCGTCACCCTCGACTGCGACAGCCTTGATCCAAGCATCATGCCGGGCGTGGCGGCGCGTACACCCGGCGGCCTCACCTACACGCAGGTAATCGACCTGATCGCCGGCCTCGGCAAACGGGCCAGGATCGCAGGATTCGACCTTGTCGAGTTCTATCCTCCGGCCGATATTGACGGCCTGTCAGCGCTGACCGCCGCGCGCCTTCTTGTCAATGTGGTCGGCACCGTCGTCCGGCAGGTTTGATGTCAAAATCCCGCTCTTCGCCGCAGAGCGGCCCAAAGGCGCGTGAGCGAGCTTGCGGTTGAAATGCCCTTTTTGACACCTGGGTATTCGATCCTGCCTCGTCCGACCGGCTCGTCGC
>NZ_RZPL01000257.1:0-7130 GCF_004022805.1 Mesorhizobium sp. M7A.F.Ca.CA.002.04.1.1
TCGACAGTGATGCGCGTGCGGCTCATCAGCACGTCGCCAGGCCGGAAGGCGGTGCCGGCAATCGAATTTTCCACCGCGGGAATGAGCACGCGCAGCCGCACATTCAGCCCGGCAGCCATGATCATCGAGGCGAGGCCAAGGACATTGGCGGCACCGCCCATGTCCTTCTTCATCAGCAGCATGCCGGACGATGGCTTGATGTCGAGGCCGCCCGTGTCGAAGCAGACGCCCTTGCCGACCAGCGTCACCTTCGGTGCGTCTTGCTGTCCCCATCGCATGTCGATCAAGCGCGGTGCGCTGGTCGACGCACGGCCGACCGCATGGATCATCGGGAAGTTCCGGTCGAGGAGATCGTCACCCTTGATCACCGAGACTTCGGCCTTGTGCCTGGCGGCCAGGGTCCGCACCGCCTGCTCCAAATCTTCCGGACCCATATCGCTGGTCGGCGTGTTGACCAGATCGCGTGTCAGGAAGACGCCATCGACAATGCGGCGAACGCGCCCGGCATCGACGTCGGCCGGCAGGCCGAAGCGCAGCGCCCTGCCTGGCTTCTTGCCGTAGCGGGTGAAGACATAACCGCCGAGCAGCAGCGCGATCGCCGCGAGTTCGGCCTCGGCCGGCGCCAAGGCGAAATGCCAGTCGCCTTCCGGCAAGGCTTTCGACAATGCGCCGAGGGCAAGCGCGCCTTCGCCATCGCCGATACCGAACAAGGCGCCGCCGAGCGCCCCGTTTTCGCCGGGCACGACCAGTGTCCTGCCTGCCTCGCCGGAAAAGCCGTTGGCCCTGGCCCAGGCGATGGCGGCCGGCGCAAGACCGGCCGCGTCCAGACCGTCCCTGGCGACCAGATGGACCGGCAACGCGCCCGGCAATGTCTTCCCGACGAGTTCGACAGGCATGCGATGTTCTCCGTGTGAGTCGCCGTTCTTAACCGTCCGTTAGGGTTAACAGAATATTTCTGCGAGAGGGAAGACGGCCACGCAATGGCCGCGCATGAATGGAGGCTTAGGGTGCCATGCCGACCAACCGCAGGATCAATATCAGGGGAAAACGGCTCATCACCATGGCTCTTGTGCTGGCGCTGACGGCGGGCGTCGCCGGTTGCGGAACCGACAAGCTCTCCACCGGCTCTATCGCACGCACCAGCGGCAAACCGCTTGAAAGCATGTCGGCCGGCGAACTGCACAATGCCACCGGCGCACTTGGCCAATCCTACGCGAAGAACCCCAACGACAAGCGGATAGCGACGAACTATGCGGCGGCGTTGCAGATGGATGGCGACGCCGACCAGTCGCTGGCCGTGATGCGCAAACTCGCCATCGCTTTGCCCAAGGATCGTGACGTGCTTGCCTCCTACGGCAAGGCGCTGGCCGCCAATGGCCAGTTCGAGGCGGCGCTCGACGCCGTGCGCCGCGCTCAGACACCGGAATATCCCGACTGGAGGCTGGTGTCGGCGGAAGCGGCCATTCTCGACCAGACCGGCCAGAAGGACGATGCGCGCCAGCTTTACCGCAAGGCGCTCGACCTCAAGCCGAACGAGCCTTCCGTGCTCTCCAATCTTGGCATGTCGTATGTGCTGGAAGGTGATCTGCGCACCGCCGAAACCTATATGCGCTCGGCCGCGCAACAGCCGAATGCGGACAGCCGGGTCCGCCAGAACCTGGCGCTGGTCGTCGGCCTGCAAGGCCGGTTCGACGAGGCCGAGAAGATCGCCTCACAGGAACTGTCGCCCGAACAGGCGCAGGCAAATGTCGCCTATCTCAGGCAGATGCTGGCCCAACAGAACGCCTGGAGCCAGCTCAAGGACCAGGACAAGCCGAAATCCGCAACCAACTGAGACCACAATTCCGATGCCCCAACGAAGAGGCCGCGTTGCATGCAGCGCGGCCTCTTCGTTTGAAGTGTACTGCAGGAATTTGCCTTGCCGCTACTGGGCGTTTGTTGCCGGCGCCGCATGATCGCCGAAGATACCGCGTTGGCTGACCTGAATGCCGGCGGGACCCAGGATGATGGCGAAAAGCACCGGCAGGAAAAACAGGATCATCGGCACGGTAAGTTTTGGCGGCAGGGCGGCCGCCTTCTTCTCGGCCGCATTCATGCGCATGTCGCGGCTTTCGGCGGCAAGCACGCGCAGTGCATGCGCCACCGGCGTGCCGTAACGCTCGGCCTGGACGAGCGCCTGCGACACCGACTTGACCGAATCCAGGCCGGTGCGGCTTGCCAGGTTCTCGTAGGCCTGCTTGCGCTCCGGCAGATAGGAAAGCTCGGCATTGGTGAGGATGAACTCTTCCGCCAGCGCCACCGATTGCGCGCCGATCTCGTCGGCGACCTTGCGCAATGCTGCTTCCACCGACATGCCCGATTCGACGCAGATCAGCATCAGATCGAGCCCATCCGGCCATGCCATCTGGATCGACTGCTTGCGCTTGGTGGCGCGGTTGTTGACGTAGATGACCGGCGCGTAGAAGCCGCCGTAAGCAACGAGGATGCAGACGAACAGCCTGATGACCAATGGCTTGTCGGGCAGTCCTCCGAGCACGAAGATGTAGATTGCGGCCAGCGCGAAACCGACAAAAGGAAGCACGAGACGAAAGAAAAGAAACCGCGTCAGCGGATTCTGTCCACGAAAACCGGCCACCTTGAGTTTCTGCAAGGTGCCTTCATCGGCGAGCGCGCGTCTCAGATCCAGCCGGTCGACGATGTTGCGCATGCCGATCGACTGTTCCTCACGCAAGCCCTTGCGACGGCGGTCGGCCTCGACCGCAAGCCGGGCGCGCTGTTGCGCACGCAGTTCGTCGCGCTCCAGCGCAACGGATTTCATGCGTGACTTGAGCTGGTTTCCGCCAAACGCCGGCAGCAAGGTGAAGACGGTCGCAAACACCGCTATCGCGACCAGCATCGCGATCAGGAAGCTCGGATCCGTCAGGGTCTTGATGACTTGCTCGGTCATGCCAGCATCCTAGACTTCGAAGTTCATCATCTTGCGCATCACCAGGATGCCGATCGACATCCAGACCGCAGAGCAACCAAGGATCAGGTTTCCGACGCTGGTGTTGAAGAGCGGCATCAGGTAGGCCGGGCTCGACAGGTAGACGAGAAAGGCGACGATGAAGGGCAGCGCACCGATGATCGCGGCGGATGCCTTCGCTTCCATCGACAGCGCCGCGACCTTGGCTTTCATCTTCTTGCGATCGCGAAGCACGCGCGAAAGATTGCCCAGCGCCTCGGAGAGATTCCCGCCGGCTTGCGATTGAATCTGGATAACGATGCCGAAGAAGCTTGCCTCGGTGCAAGGCATGGTTTCGGGCATGCGCAAGGTCGCGTCGGGGATAGAGAGGCCCATCTGCTGTGAATCGACGATGCGGCGAAACTCGGTCTTCACGGGTTCGGGCGATTCGTTGGCGATCAGGCGCACGGCATCGTTCAGCGGCAGGCCGGATTTGACCGCGCGCACGATGATGTCGAGCGCGTTTGGAAATTCGTTGAGGAATGCCTTGACCCGGCGGGCGCGGCGAAACGTGACGAACCAGCGCGGCAGGCCCAGCCCCCCGGCCAGCAGCACGCCCGGCAAGGCGATCAGCGGGGCTCCGGCCACGAAAGCGGCCATCGTCAAAACGATGCCGCATATTGCGGAATATATATAGAAACGCTCGATGGTGGTCTTGAGGCCGGCCTGACGAAGCTGGGCTTTCAGCGGCGGCTTCTTGACGCGGCTGTCCTTGGTTTTCTGCTTGGCGTCGAGTTCGTTGAGAGAATCCTGAACCGATTTGCGCCGCTTGGCGGCTTCCGCCACGCGGTCGCGCGAGGCCTTGACGACGGAGCGATCCGTCTCGGCGGTCCTGATTGTTTCGAGCCGCTTGCCGACCTGTTTCTCGTTGCTGATCCGGGTGAACAGAAATGCATAAGCGACGGCGCCGGCGCTGAAGCCGGCGAGCACGACAAACGCCAGTACTGTGCCGTCAATTCCAAACATTGGCCCGAACCCTTACACCCCAGCAGACGTCAGTCAGCGCGTTTCTCCATCGCCTCGAGCGCAATGGCGAGACGCTGCTCCTCGCCGTAATAGCGTGCACGCTCCCAGAAATGCGGACGGCCGATGCCGGTCGATACGTGCTCACCCAACAGCCGGCCGTTGGCGTCCTCACCCTTGATGTTGTAGAGGACGATATCCTGCGTGATGATAACGTCGCCTTCCATCCCGATCACCTCGGTGATGTGGGTGATGCGGCGCGATCCGTCGCGCAGGCGCGCTGCCTGGATGATCACGTCGATGGAGCCGACGACGATTTCGCGCACTGTCTTCTGCGGCAGCGAATAACCACCCATGGCAATCATGGATTCAATGCGGTTCAGGCATTCGCGCGGGCTGTTCGAGTGGATCGTTCCCATCGAGCCGTCATGGCCGGTGTTCATCGCCTGCAGAAGATCGAACACTTCGGGTCCGCGCACTTCGCCGACGATGATGCGCTCGGGCCGCATGCGCAGGCAGTTCTTGACCAGGTCGCGCATCGTCACCTCACCCTCACCCTCCAGATTGGGCGGGCGGGTTTCGAGGCGCACCACATGCGGCTGCTGCAATTGCAGCTCGGCCGAGTCTTCGCAGGTGATGACGCGCTCCTCGCGGTCGATATAGTTGGTCAGGCAATTGAGCAGCGTGGTCTTGCCCGAACCGGTACCGCCCGAGATCACGATGTTGCAGCGAACACGGCTGATGATCTTGAGAACTTCGGCGCCCTGCGGCGAGATGGCGCCGAACTTGACCAGTTGGTCGAGCGTCAGCTTGTCCTTCTTGAATTTGCGGATGGTGAGCGTGGCGCCGTCGATGGAGAGCGGCGGCGCGATGACGTTGACGCGCGAGCCATCGGGGAGGCGCGCGTCGCAGATCGGGCTGGATTCGTCGACGCGGCGGCCAACCTGGCTGACGATGCGCTGGCAGATGTTGAGGAGCTGCTGGTTGTCCCGAAAGCGGATGCCGGTCTGTTCGACCTTGCCGTTGACCTCGATGTAGACGTTCCTGGAGCCGTTGACCATGATGTCGGCGATGTCGTCGCGGGCGAGCAGCGGCTCGAGCGGCCCATAGCCGAGCACGTCGTTGCAGATGTCCTCGAGCAGCTCTTCCTGCTCGGCGATCGTCATTGCGAAGTTCTTGATCGCGATGATGTCGTTGACGATATCGCGGATTTCCTCGCGCGCACTTTCAGGATCAAGCTTGGAAAGCTGCGACAGATCTATGGTGTCGATGAGTGCGGAGAAGACCTGGCTCTTGGTATCGTAATAGGTTTCGCTTTTTTCGCGCTGTGCCCGCTTCGGCTCAGGCGCCAATGGCGGTGCCTCGACCGCACGGCGCGCCGGCGGCGCGACAGGCGCGCTTGGCGCCGCGGGCCGTGTCAGAACCGCCGTGTCCACGGAACCTGCAGCCGGTGGCGCAACAGGCGCCGGTGCTGGCTGGCGAAATTCCGGCGTGAACCGGTTGCCGTCGTCGCTGCCTCTTTTACCAAACATGATCGACTACCGATTCCACTGCTGAAGCGTCACTTCTTGTTGCGCGAGAGCTTGCCGAGCAGGCTGCCGAGCCCGGCCTTCTTCCTGATCTTGATTTCGCTGCGCCCGGTCAGCACATGCGCCATTTCGTTGATCATTGCGACGATCGGGTTCTTGGCATCCATTTCGCCAAGCATGCGTCCGTTGTTGGCGGCATTGCCGAACAGCAAGGGATCAAAAGCAATGACCGACATTGGCGACAGACCGAGCGGCTCGGCGAAATCGGCCGGCGAAATCTCCGGGCGTTTCGGGACGCCGGCCTGGTTGATGATCAGCTTGGGCGGCGGATCATTGGGACGAAGCCGCTTGAGCATATCGATGAGGTTCTTGGTGTTGCGCAGATTGGCAAGTTCCGGTGTCGCGGTGATGACGATCTCGTCGGCCTTGACCAAGGTGTTCTTGGTCCAGCCCGTCCAGGCATGGGGGACGTCGAGCACCAGAAGCGGCACGCTGCGCTGGGCGGTGTCGATGAGCTGAACGAAGGCCTCTGGATCGAAATCATAGACCCGTTCGAGCGTCGAAGGCGCCGCCAGCAGCGACAGATGCTCGGCGCACTGGGTCAGCAGCCGGTCGAGATAGACTTCATCGATGCGTTCCGGTGAAAACACCGCCTCGGCGATGCCTTGCGCCGGATCCTGGTCGAAATTGATGTTGGCGGTGCCGAAAGCCAGATCGAGATCGGCGACGACCACTTCGGATTTGAACAGGGAGGACATCGCCCAAGCCACATTGTGGGCGATCGTCGAGGAGCCGACACCGCCCTTGGCGCCGACGAAGGCGATCGAGCGGCCGAGCGGCTCGGCTTCCGGATCGATGAAAATCGACGACACCACGCTGACGATGTCGGCCATCGAGACCGGAGCGATCACATATTCGGAAATGCCGTTGCGGATGAGTTCCCGGTAGAGGCCGACATCATTGTAGTGGCCGATCACCACCACCTTCGACGTCGGATCGCAATATTCCGAAAGCTGGGCGAGTTGTTCCAGCAATTGCTTGGGCTCGCTGCGCGATTCCAGCAGGATCAGATTGGGCGTCGGCGCCGATTGGTAGAATTCGATGGCAGTGGGAACACCGCCCATGTGGACCTTGAGATGCGCCTTCGTCATGCGACGGTCCTCGCCGGCGCGCTCGACCGGGTTGGCAACACCCTCGGTCTCGCAGAATGCCTGGATCGAGATGCGCGGGATCGGCCGCAACGCCTGCATCGCGGCGATGTCCTGCTGCGAGGTATCGCTGCCGTCCACCGGGGCGTCGTAGGCAAGGTTGCTCATCGTCATGCTCTCTCCCGTGGCCTGTTCTATCCGAGATTTGCGGCTCAGTACGTCACTTCCGAATTGCCGAGGAACTCTTCCGAAATGCCTCTCTTTTGGTAAACATCGATGGCTTGGCTACGATTTGCCGGATCAATATTGGCAGATTTACGCGGGCCGAGCAGGTCGGCGGGATTGGCCATCTGGGCGGCAAGATTGTTCTGATAGGAGCAGCCGAAGTCGGCATAGTGCTTGTTCTCCGATGTCTCCATAAGATCTTCGGGCCAGCGGCCGCACTTATCGGTCTGGGCTTTCACCGAGATATAAGCAACGCGAATC
>NZ_RZPL01000258.1:0-7083 GCF_004022805.1 Mesorhizobium sp. M7A.F.Ca.CA.002.04.1.1
GCTCGGCGTCGACATCGTCGTGCGCGGCGAATGCGAAGAAGTCGTCGAGCAACTTGCCCGGCGCGACGATTGGAGCGCAGTGCCCTCAACCGCTTATCTGCGGGATGCCAGGGTGGTTTCGAACGGCGGCGTCCACGCCAGCTCGTTTGTCGATCATCCACCCCTCGAATGGCCTGCGGACTGGATCGCAGCCCATTCGCACCACCATCACAGGTTCGATGACAATCAGGTCGGGTTCGGCGCGGAAGTCGAGGCATCGCGCGGCTGTCCCTACAATTGCAGCTTCTGCGCCAAGATCGATTTCCGTGATGCCTATCGCCGTCGAAACCACGAAGCGGTGGTCGCGGAGATCGATCGGCTGATTGCCCAAGGTGTCGGCTACATCTACTTCATCGACGAAATCTTCCTGCCGCAAAAAGCGTTGCTGGAAGCCTTGGTCGATCGCAATGTGAAATTCGGCGTGCAGACCCGCATCGATCTGTGGAAGCCCGAGCTGCTGGAATTGCTGGGCGCCGCAGGCTGCGTCTCCATTGAAGCAGGGCTCGAAAGCCTGACGGTTGAAGGCCGGGCGATGCTGGCCAAGCGCTGCCGGCTGGGCACCGAGGAACTTGCCGCGCTGCTCGTCGATGCTAGACGTCACGTTCCATTCGTTCAAGCCAATCTGATCGGCGTGGTCGAGGATGATCCCGCCCTGGTCGAGCGCTGGCGAACCCACCTGATCGACCACGGCGTATGGGCCAATGAACCTGTTCCGCTTTATCCGTATCCGAGTTCGCCCAGCTATCGCGAGCTTTGGGGCGAACCCGACGACCTTGCCTGGGAGCGCGCCCATGACCACTATCTCGCATCCTTCCAGAAATTCAGTGACATCCAGGAGAAGCGGCCCCGGCCGCTGGCGGAACTGGAGGCGACATGTTGCGGACACTGACGCCGCGCTCGTGGCGCATCCTGATGACCGTCGATGCCGTGGGCGGCGTATGGCGCTATGCGCTTGATCTGGCAAGGGAACTTGTGAACGGCGGCGACAGCGTGGTGCTTGCCGGGCTCGGTCCCCAGCCGACGAGGCAGCAGGCTGCGGAGGCAGAGGCTTTCACCACGCTGATCTGGTTGAACACGCCGCCGGATTGGATGACCCACAACGGCGGCGACCTGGATGCGCTACCGCGAGAATTGCTTGCGCCCATGCGCGACCACGCCATCGACCTAGTCCATTTCAACGCGCCGACGCAGGCGGCGGGATTCGATGCGCCGTGCCCAGCCGTGGCGGTCTCCCATTCCTGCGTGACGACATGGTTCCACGCCGTCAGGAAACAGGCAGTGGATGGCGCGTGGGCCTGGCAGAAGGAGCGCAACAGGCGTGGCTTCAATCGGGCCGACGCAGTCATCGTGCCGAGCCGCAGCCACGCCGACATGCTTGAGACCTGCTACGGCCCGATCGCGCGTCTGAGTGTGGTGGGAAATAGTGCCAGTCCGGTGCCGAAGGCCGAAAAGCGCCAACCGCTCGTCTTCGCCGCTGCCCGCTGGTGGGACGAGGGGAAGAATGCGGCGGTGATCGACCAGGCCGCGTCGCTGACGCGATGGCCCGTCTTTGCCGCCGGTTCGATGCACGGTCCGAACGGCGGGCGTACCAGCTTCAGCTATGCTGTTCCTCTGGGAGCACTGCCGTCTCACGAGGTGCGCTCCTTGATGGCGCGCGCCGGCATTTTCGTGTCGCCGTCGATCTATGAGCCATTCGGTCTGGCCGCGCTGGAAGCTGCCATGTCGGCGACGCCCCTGGTGCTTTCCGACATCGCAACCTATCGCGAACTATGGGACGGGGCTGCGATGTTCTTTGACGCGCGCAATCCGCACGACCTCGCTGCCGGCCTCAATCGTCTTTCCAGCGATGCCGAACTCAGGCGAGAGCTCGGCCAGGCAGCGATGCGACGGAGCCGCCGGTTTACACTGGCCAGGCAAGCGGCAGCCATGCGAGGCGTCTACGACAAGGCGGCCCTGGCTATGGCGGGGCGTTGACCATGCGCTTTTTGTTCTACACCCACTCGGTCCTATCCGACTGGAACCACGGCAATGCCCATTTCCTGCGCGGTATCATGCGGGATCTGATCGCGCGCCAGCACCAGGCAGTCGCGCTGGAGCCGTCCGACGGCTGGAGCCGTTCGAACCTGTTGGCCGAGAAGGGATCCTTCGCCATCGAACGCTTCCGCAAGGATTTCCCAGAGTTGATGCCGGTGACCTACAATGCCGGGTTCGATCACGAGGCCTGGATCGCCGAGGCCGACGTTGTGATCGTTCATGAGTGGACGGATCCGGAGCTTGTCGCACGCATCGGCCGTGCCCGGGCCGCTGGCGGCAACTTCATCCTTCTGTTTCATGACACCCATCACCGGGCCGTATCGGCGACCGAGGCAATCTCGGCGCTACGGTTGGAGCACTATGACGGCGTCCTCGCCTTTGGCGAGACCTTGCGCGAGAGCTATCTGCGCGCCGGCTGGGGCAAGCGCGTCTTCACCTGGCATGAAGCCGCGGACGATCGCCTGTTCAAGCCGCACCCAGAGATCCATCCCATGTCCGATCTGGTCTGGATTGGAAACTGGGGCGACGATGAGCGGACTGCCGAACTCAAGGAATTTCTGATCGAGCCAGTACACGATCTCGGTCTCGAGGCCACTGTTCACGGCGTACGCTATCCCAAGCCCGCACTTGCGGACCTGGCCGCCGCCGGACTGCGCTATGATGGGTGGATCGCCAATGCCGATGTGCCGAAGGCGTTCGCCGCGCATCGTGTCACCGTTCACATCCCACGGCGCCCCTATCGTGAGGGATTGCCTGGAATTCCGACGATCCGGATGTTCGAGGCGCTCGCCTGCGGCATTCCGCTGATTTCAGCACCCTGGTCCGATGTCGAGCAGTTGTTCAGGCCCGGCGTCGACTTCCTGTTTGCGGAGAACGGCTCTCAGATGCGGCAACACTTGCGGGCGGTATTGGCCGATGCGGATTTCGCGGCTTCCCTGGTGACTTCGGGCCTCGAGACCATTCGCTCCCGGCATACCTGCCAGCACCGCGTTGACGAGCTGTTCCGCGTGCTCACGGCATGCACGACCGAACATACCATCAACAACACCACCGCAAAGGAAGCCGCCGCATGAAGATGGCATTCTACGGATCGAGTCTTTTGTCGTCCTACTGGAACGGTGCCGCGACTTACTATCGCGGGTTGCTGAAGGCGCTTTCCCAATTGGGCTACGAAATCACCTTCTATGAACCCGACGTCTACGACCGGCAGAAGAATCGCGACATCGAGGCGCCTGACTGGTGCACTGTCGTCGTTTATGAAGCGACCCAGCACGCGCTGATGCAGGTCGCGGCACGTGCCGCCAGCGCCGACATCGTCGTCAAGGCGAGTGGCGTCGGTTTCGAGGACGAGGCGCTGCTGCGCGCCGTTCTCGACCACGCCCGCAGCGACGCGCTGGTGGTATTCTGGGACGTGGACGCTCCGGCAACCCTTGCCCAGTTGCGCGACGAACCGGACCATCCGCTCCATAGCGCCCTGCAAGAAATCGACCTTGTGCTGACCTATGGAGGCGGCGACCCCGTGGTATGGGCCTACCGTGCCATGGGGGCGAACGAATGCGTGCCGATCTACAATGCGCTCGATCCCCAAACGCATTATCCGGTCACCAGCAATGCGCGTTTCGCTTGCGATCTGGCGTTCCTTGGCAACAGGCTGCCGGATCGTGAGGCACGGGTCGAAGCGTTTTTCCTCGATCCCGCATGCCAGCTGCCGAAACAGCGTTTTCTCCTCGGTGGATCGGGCTGGGGGGACAAGCCGCTTCCCGCCAATGTCGGCTGGCTCGGTCACGTCGGCACCCGCGATCACAATGCCTTCAACGTCACACCCAAGGCGGTTCTGAACATCAGCCGCGACAGCATGGCCGTAAACGGTTTTTCACCGGCCACGCGTGTCTTCGAGGCGGCCGGCGCCGGCGCCTGCCTCATCACCGATGCGTGGCTGGGCGTGGAACTGTTCCTGAAACCAGGCGAGGAGATCCTGGTGGCGCGCGACGGCGGCGATGTCGCCGAGATCATGTGCTCGCTGACCTCCAGTCGGGCAAAGGCAATCGGCCAGGCCGCACTTTGCCGCGTGCTGGCCGATCACACCTACGCGTTGCGGGCGGACGTGGCCGATGCAGTCTTCAAACGTCACTTCGAGCAGGGGACCGTGGAGGCAGCGGAATGACCAAGCAATTGGACATCGTCTTTCTTGGCCTGTCGCTGTCCTCATCCTGGGGAAACGGCCACGCCACGACGTTTCGAGGCCTGCTGAAAGGTCTGCACGAACTCGGCCACCGCGTGACCTTTCTGGAGCGCGAGGTGCCGTGGTACGCAAACCACCGCGATCTGCGCGATCCGGATTTCTGCGCCTTGCGCTACTACGAAACCACCGCGGAGTTACAACGCGACTACGCCCGGTGCCTGGAGCAGGCCGACATCGTCGTCATCGGCTCGTTCGTGCCGGAAGGGCGCGTGGTCATCGACATCGTCGCTTCACTTTGCAAAGGGCGCTTCTGCTTTTACGACATCGACACGCCGGTGACCGTGGCGCAGCTTTCAGCCGACGATTGCGATTATCTGAGCTGGCGGCAGATTCCTTACTTCGACGTCTACTTCTCGTTCACCGGCGGGCCGATGCTTGGCCGTCTGGTGGAGGACTTCGGCGCGCGCCGCGCCGAGCCGCTCTACTGCTCGGTCGACCCGGAACGGCACCACCGGACTGGCGATCCGATCCGCTGGGATCTCGGCTATCTCGGCACCTACAGTGCCGACCGGCAGACAATGCTGAATGCGCTGCTGCTCGAGCCCGCACGGCATATGCCGGACCGGCGTTTCGTCGTGGCCGGCTCGCAATACCCATCCGACATCATCTGGCCGGACAATGTTGAACGTATCGAACATCTGCCGCCCGCCGATCATGCCGCGTTCTACAGCCGTCAGCGTTACACGCTGAACGTCACACGCAGTTCCATGATAGCTGCCGGATGGTCGCCCAGTGTGCGCCTGTTCGAAGCGGCTGCTTGCGGCACGCCCATCATCAGCGATCGCTGGCCAGGGCTCGACAGCTTCTTTCCTGCATCGGCGATCCACACCGCCGGGGAAACGGACGATGTCGTCGAGATCCTGTTCGGCGAGTCCGAGCGCACACGCCTCGCCATGGCCCGCCGGGCCCGCGAACGCGTCCTCGCATCCCACACCGGTGCGGCCAGGGCCCGCGAATTCGTGGCGGCGTTGACACAGCCAAGGGCGGCGGCCCTCGATTTCGACATCGGAAGCGCAGCATGACCAGCAGACAGGAGAAAACGGCGATGCGACAAACACGAAACGCGCGAAGGGCAAAGGCAGTGCTTGTTGCCGGCGGTGCGGGATTCCTCGGTTCGCATCTTTGCGAAACATTGCTCCGCAACGGCTGGCGCGTGATCTGCGCCGACAATTTTCTGACTGGGCGCATGGAGAACATCATCTCGATCATGGACCATCCGGGTTTCCGGTTGATCGAGCAGGATATCTGCCGGCCATTGGATCTCGGCGAGCCCGTGGAGCGTATCTTCAACCTGGCATGCGCTGCCTCGCCGCCGCGTTACCAGGCCGACCCTATCCACACCACGCGAACCTGCGTGATTGGAACGCTCAACCTGCTCGAACTCGCTGTCCGATATGACGCGCGGCTGCTACAGGCCTCGACGAGCGAAGTGTATGGCGATCCGGAACAGCATCCCCAGAGGGAGGATTATGTCGGCCACGTGAACTGCACCGGTCCGCGCGCCTGCTACGACGAGGGCAAACGCACCGCCGAAACGCTTTGCTTCGACTATCTGAGAGCCGGCAAAGCCGACGTGCGCGTCGCGCGCATCTTCAACACCTACGGTCCGAGAATGGATCCGGCGGACGGCCGCATCGTCTCGAACCTGATCATGCAGGCGCTCGAGAAACGTCCCCTGACGATCTTCGGCGACGGCTTGCAGACGCGATCCTTCTGCTATGTCTCCGATCAGATCGATGGATTGAGGCGCCTGATGGATATCGATCCCAATCCAGGCAAGCCGGTCAATCTGGGCAATCCCGGAGAATTCACCATCGTGCGACTGGCTGCGTTGGTGAAGGCGATGACGGGTACCAAATCGGATCTGAGATTTCTACCGCTGCCGCAAGACGATCCTCGGCGCAGGCAGCCCGATATTTCGCGTGCAAAAGCGCTGCTCGGCTGGACGCCGAAGGTGCCCCTCAACGAAGGGCTCAAGCTGACGATCGATTATTTCGCAGCTCTCGAAGGCAGCCGCATCGGCGATCAGATGACGGGCTTTGCCAAAAGAGCGAGGCCCGCACCCGGAGGGCTGCAGAACCTTCCGGCGTGATGCGAGATGGCGCCGAACCTTTCCCGAGATCGTGCGGAACATCCGCCCAGGCTTGTGGTTTGGCAGAAGGACCCGATATGGAGGATCACCCTCATGCAACCCAAGCGCCCCTCGAGGGATATCGACCAGATGGCCGAACGCGAGACCGCTGCCTATCTGCGGCGCGCCTCGATTACCTATCTCGAGTGCTGCGTCAGCCTGATGATGACGCATCTGCAGCGCGAGGAAGTGGCCACTATTCTCGAGCAGGAAGCAGACATGCTGCGAAGGCTGGACTGATCGGAAACGATCATATCCGGCATTCGTCCAGGAACCGTATCAGCGGCATCCTATATCGGTCTGCCATCTCGGCCAACCTTGTTTTTTCCCCGCCGTCCTCGGATTGCGCAGCCGTGCTCCAGAGCCCGAGTTGGAATGCCAAATAGCATGGTTCGAAAAAGCCGATGTGGTCATGGTCGATGGCAAGTTCCATTCCCTCGACCAAGGTCCTCACATCGCTGTCGGACAGTCCATACTCGACGCGGGCGCCGGCAATGTCCCACTCGATCGGTTGGCAGCCGATCAAATCATGTGCCCGGCAGTGGTCAACAGCATCTGTCTTGAGCACCGTGCCATCTGCACGAACGAGAAACTCCCACGGTTGAAGCTTTCCGTCGATTTCAACGCGCTGCAGCAC
>NZ_RZPL01000259.1:0-7061 GCF_004022805.1 Mesorhizobium sp. M7A.F.Ca.CA.002.04.1.1
GTCCTTTGCCCGCGGCGAAGCTTCGGAAGACGCCGGACGGTTCGATCTCGAGGCCTATTTCGAAAAGCTCGACGAGGAAGCCAGGCTGCGCAAGCGTAAGCTGTCGACGACGCTTGCCGGCGATCACGATGTGCATGTGCGGCCCAATGCCTTTGCCCGGCTGATGTCCAACGTCATCGGCAACGCCTTCCGCTATGCCAAGACGGTGGAGGTCAACGCCACCCATGGCCGCGGCTCGCTGCTGGTCACCATCGACGACGATGGTCCGGGCATTCCCGCCGATCGACGCGAAGACGTGTTCAAGCCTTTCGTGCGGCTCGACGAGGCCCGCAACCTCGATGCCAGCGGCACCGGGCTCGGCCTGTCGATCGCCCGCGACATCGCCCGCTCCCATGGCGGCGACATCACTCTTGAAGACAGCCCGCTCGGCGGACTGCGCGCCATCATCAAGGTTCCGGCATAACCGGGCACGATTGCGAAAAGTGGAAACGGCTTCATCCGCCCGTCATGAAACCATGATCAAGAGCGCGCATGAAGCGCGCGACCTCAATTGATTCGGCCTTGCCGCCTCACTTCGACCCCGTACCTGTCCGGGTGCGCTGGAGCGAAGCGAGAGCAGCAGGCTGGTCGCCGTTCCGGCATCGTCTCAAGGCAACCGTCGACCTTTCAAGCAAAGGGCCGCCATGCGCATACTGATGGTCACCGATGCCTGGCGCCCGCAGGTCAACGGCGTCGTCCACACGCTGGAGCGGCTCACCGAGACGCTGAAGTCCTTCGACGTCGCGGTGGATTTCCTGACGCCCAATATCTTTCGCACCCTGCCCTTGCCGACCTATCCCGACATCAGGCTGGCGCTGACCACGCCCGGCCATGTCGCGCGCCTGATCGACGCCGGCAAGGCCGACCACATCCACATCGTCACCGAAGGACCGCTGGGCATCATGGCGCGGCGCTATTGCCGCAATGCCGGCCGTCCATTCACCACCAGCTATCACACGCGCTTCCCCGAATATCTCAGCGCCCGCCTGCCGGTGCCGGAAAGCTGGGCCTATCGCTGGCTGCGCGATTTCCATAATTCCGGCCAGGGCACGCTGGTCGCCACCCAGTCGCTCGCCGACGACCTTTCCGCGCGCGGCTTCACCAAGCTGCGGCCATGGACGCGCGGCGTCGACACCGACCATTTCCGCCCGGACAGGAAGAAGGACCTCGGCTTCCCCGGCCCGATCTTCCTCTGCGTCGGCCGCGTCGCCATCGAAAAGAACCTGGGTGCTTTCCTCGACCTCGACCTGCCCGGCAGCAAGGTGATCGTCGGCGAAGGCCCCGAGCTTGCCAGGCTGAAGGCGAAATATCCGCAAGCGCATTTCCTCGGCCATCGCCCCAACGACGAACTGGCCGAGATCTATGCGTCGGCCGACGTCTTCGTCTTCCCGAGCCGCACCGACACGTTCGGCAACGTCATCATCGAGGCACTGGCCAGCGGCACGCCGGTTGCCGCCTATCCGGTGACCGGGCCGATCGACATTGTCGGCGATGGTTTTGGCGGCGCGGTCTCCAACGATTTGCGCGAGGCCTCACTCGCCGCGCTCAACGTCGACCGTGCCGAAGCCCGCGAACGCGCCATGCGCTATAGCTGGAAGGCCTGTGCGGAAATGTTCCTCGATACGGTCGAGGAAGCACTGGGCACACGGCGAAAGCTGGCGGCCTGATCGTGCTTTTCGTTATCCAAGGGCGAAGCTGACACACCGCCACGGATGACAAAGCGCGGCGACGCACAATCAACCGTTAGTCTGCCACGGCACCTTGTTTCAAAGGGATGGTTCGGCGTGACGTATTGTGCGACTTCGGAGCCATGACCAAGTCAGATTGATAATTGTCGGCGACTCAAAATTTACCATTTCTACCTACATTGTGGCATGCTCGAAGCAACAGCCAGCAACAAAATCAACAGTTACACGAGCCATTTCATCAGGCCAGAAGGTATCTTGCTGATAGTTCTGCTGGTGGTGGCTTTCTTGCCCGTACTGCTCGTCGACATACCCGCTATGGCAGACTATCCAAATCATCTCGCAAGAATGTCGATCCTGATGCGCGCCGGTACGCCCGAAGCCCATCCCTACTATGAAGCCGCGTGGGCACCCTACCCTAATCTAGCCATGGATCTCGTCGTCCCGTTCGCTGGGCGCTTGATCGGGATCGAGCTGGCATCAAAGCTTTTCTATCTAGTCTCGCAAATGCTGGTCGTCAGCGGGGCAATGGCCGTCGGAGCGGCCGCACAGGGGCGTGTGATCCTCAGCGGCTTCGTCGCTTCGCTCTTCCTCTACGCCATGCCTTTCGCTTTCGGATTCGTGAATTTTGAATTTGGACTCGGGATCGTTCTTTGGTCCATCGCGGTTTGGATTTGGCTTGCGGAAAGACCTTTGCCGCTGCGCCTTGCGATCCACGCCGTCTTCGTCGTGGTTCTGTATATCTCTCACCTATTTGCCCTCGGCCTGTATGGCATTGTGGTGGGGCTGTACGAACTCTCCCGCTGGCCAGACCATATTGAGAATTGGAAACGCACGATCTTGCTGGTTGCCGGAATGGCTGCTCCGGTCGTCGCAGTTGGCGCCCTGGCGCTCGCCTACGGCGGCAAAGTGGGTGGCGAAGGAACCGAATGGGCCCTGTCGGCGAAATTGTTGGCGCTGGTTCAAGTCAACGGCTTCAGCAGATACACTTCCTCAGCCGTGACCGTGGTGCTGGTCATTCTCAGTTACCTTGCGGTGAAGCACAGGATGGTGGCGGTCTCTCGCGTCGGCTGCTGGATAGGCTTTGGGCTCTTGTGCCTGTTCATTCTCATGCCGTTTCGCGTTGCGGACACGGCCTTTGTCGACGGGCGCGTCCTTCTGGCGCTTGTTCTGATCCTGCCAGCCTTCGTCACGATCAAGCGTCCGCAAGGCTCGCGTGGAACACTTCTCGTCGCGCTGGCGTTTGGCGCCGGGCTTGCAAACAGTGGCATCGCGATCTGGGCCCAATTGTCGTGCCGCGGCGAATATCGTGCCCTTATGACCGCGTTCGACGCCATTCCAATGGGTTCGCGAATCCTTACCGGCCAGAATGGCCTCCCAGACGACCCGCCAACGAATCTGCTCCTTTATCCAATGTACAATGCTGCCGCGTTGGCTGTAGTCACACGCAATGCACTGATGCCAACGCTGTTCACCTATCCGGGAAAACAGCCGGTGAGGCCCCGGCCGGAAGTGGCAAACCTGACCGTACCGCAAGGCGGGCCTATCCCGATGTCTGAGCTGGAGGCCTACGCCGCCGGTGCTTTACCACCGGTCGAGGCAGCGTATGCAGCGCATTGGACCCGTGACTTTGACTATCTGCTGGTAATCGCGCCGGAGCGCAGCCCGCCACGACACGGCAACCTTGAATTAATCGCCGAAGGCAAACAGTTCAAATTTTACAGAATAAGGAAATTGGTCGACGCGGACAGGAAAAGCGGATGATGTCCACGCGCGACACTCCTGTCACGACATGGCATGAAATTCATGCTGAAGCATCTGCCGAAAGGATTATCAATCCATCCCGGTTCGCGGGGGATTCCGATCCCCAGTTGAGACCCTAAAACAACCGCCCGCCATCCGGCACCTTACGCTCGATCGCGCCGAGCACCACGGCGCCCTCTTCGTCGGGAAAGCCGAGAGTGAGCACTTCCGACATGAATGGACCGATCTGGCGCGGCGGGAAATTGACCACCGCGAACACCTGCCGGCCGATCAGCGTCTCCGGTGTATAGTATTTGGTGATCTGCGCCGACGATTTCTTGATACCGATGCCGGCGCCGAAATCGATCTTCAGCTTGAACGCGGGCTTGCGCGCCTCGGGAAACGGCTCGGCCTCGACGATCGTGCCGCCGCGGATGTCGACACGATCGAAATCGGCAAAACTGATCTCGGGCTTGCGCTCGGTGTTCGAACTCATCTTGGTCTTGTCTGCCTTAACGGGGACTCAGGCGTTGCCGTAGGTCTCGAACAGCACACCGGCCAGGGCATCCTTGGCCGAGGTTCCCGACCAGACGACGAACTGGAATGCCTGGAAATAGCATTCGCAGGCTTCCAGCGCCGACGACAGCAACACTTCGACCTGCTGGCTCGACGGCTCGACCCCGCCGGCCAGCAGCAGCGACTGGCGGAACATGATCGCGCCCTCCTGCTCCCAGAGGTCGAAATGGCCAAACAGCATCTGCTCGTTGATCAGCGACAAGAGCCGCATCACTTCCAGCGTGCGGGTCTCCGGCACCTTGATATCGAAGGCGCAGGCCAGGTGCAGCGCCTCGAAATCCTCCATCCACGAAAAGGAGACGTGATAGTCGGTCCAGCTTCCGGCAACCGAGATCGAAATCTCGTCGTCGCCGGCCCGCTCGAAAGACCAGTCGTTGTTGTGGGCCACCTGCTCGATAACATCCACCGGATGGATTTCGCGGGAGAATTCGAGTTCGAGAAGTTCCATGGAATGCTTCCTGTCGTTCTGTACGAGCGCCGCCACACGCTCCGCGGGAGGGCACACACAACGAACAATCTTGTCTAGAACTCGGACGGCCAGGACTTTCCTCGCGCAAAGACGACTTCTCGACGCAAAGACCCCAGACCGGACCCCACCGCCCGGTCGCATGATCCTGCTCCGAATCATGCAACAAATTCAGTCTATTGATCGGGAGTCGCGTGAACAGCCCAATTTTTCGCACTGCGTCATTCGCATGTGGAAAGCCGCTGTCACAAAGATTCATGCAATGCCGTTAAGCGATTCACGGCAAAGCGCTTTTCAGGATCGGGCTATGTGGAAAAGTTTAACGATTATTTTTTTGTGCGCGGCTTGGCGGCCGTCGCTGATGTGGCGTCGCCGGCCAGTTCTGCAAGCTTCGCCTCGAGCGCCTCGATGCGGGCGGCAAGGCGGGTGTTTTCTTCCCGCGCCTTGGCGGCCATCTCGCGCGCGGCTTCGAACTCTTCGCGCTGCACCACGTCCATCGTGTTGAGAATGCGCTCGGCCTGCCCCTTGAAGGCGGTCTCCACCTCACGGCGCACGCCCTGGGCGGCGCCGGCGGCGTCGGTCATCAGCTTGGCGAATTCATCGAGAATGCGGTTCGGTCCGGTCGACATGGCAAATCCTCGCGCTTGCACAAAATTGACGTAGTGGCGCCGCGCGTCGAATGCAAGCTTGTTGCACCTTGCTGCGGCATCAAGTCGAGTGCGCCCACCTTGCCTTGACCCTGCCAAAACCCTGCCGCATGGTCCGCGCCGAAACACGTTCGCAATCGAGAGTTCCCCGTTGAACGAATATTTCCTGCTGCCGCTGGCCTCCCTGCCCTTCCCCAACATCAACCCGATCCTCATCCAGATCGGGCCGCTGGCGGTGCACTGGTATGGCGTCGGCTATATCGTCGGCATCCTGTTCGCCTGGTGGTATGCCAAGCGGCTCGCCGCCAATGCCAGGCTGTGGCCGAACGGCGTCCTGCCGATGAAGCCGGAGGATCTCGACGATTTCATCGTCTGGGCGGCCATCGGCGTCGTGCTCGGAGGCCGCACCGGCTATGTGCTCTTCTATGATCTGGCGCGCTACATCGCGCACCCGCTCGATATCTTCGCCGTGTGGCAGGGCGGCATGTCGTTCCATGGCGGCCTGCTCGGCGTCATCCTCGCCATGACGCTGTTTTCCATCAAGCGCGGCATCCGCACCTGGTCGCTGTTCGATGTCGTGGCGGCCGGCGTGCCGGTCGGCCTTGGCCTGGTGCGCGTCGCCAACTTCATCAATTCCGAGCTGTGGGGCCGGCCAACCGACGTGCCCTGGGCGTTCGAATTCCCCAATGGCGGGCCGTTTGCCCGTCATCCGAGCCAGCTTTACGAGGCGCTTCTGGAGGGCGTGGTGCTGTTCCTCGTGCTGCGCATCCTCACCCATTCGCGCCTTAAGCTGAAGACGCCGCGCTTCGTCGGCGGCGCCTTCATCTGCGGCTACGGCCTGTCGCGTATCTTCGTCGAGTTCTTCCGCGAACCCGACCAGCAGCTCGGCTATCTCCTCGGCACCAACTGGTTGACCATGGGCATGATCCTGTCGTCGCCGATGGTGTTGGCCGGCATCTGGGCGATGCTGACCGCCAAGCCGGTGGCACAGCCGCAGCCGGCATGACACGGCTGAAGACCCGCATCGTCGACCTGATCGAGGCCCTGGGGCCGCTTCCCGTCAACGAGTACATGGCGCTGTGCCTGTTCGACCCGGCGGACGGCTACTACACGACGCGCGAGCCCTTTGGTGCGGGCGGCGACTTCATCACCGCGCCGGAAATCAGCCAGATGTTCGGCGAACTGGTCGCCGTGTGGCTTTATCAAGCCTGGCTGGCGGGCGGCCGGTCGCGGTCGGCCACCATCGCCGAGATCGGACCCGGCCGCGGCACGCTGATGAAGGACATGCTGCGCACGCTGTCGCGGCTCGATCCTGACCTGGCCAACGGCGCCACCTTCGCCATGATCGAGACAAGCCCGCGCCTGACCGAGGTGCAAAAAAAGACGCTTGGCGTCACACCCTTCGCGGTTGGCTGGCACGAAACCATCGAGACCTTGCCGCAACAATCGCTGTTCATCGTCGGCAACGAACTGTTCGACGCCGTTCCCATCCGCCAGTTCATCCGCGCCGGCGCCGGCTGGCGCGAGCGCATGGTCGGCCTCGACGAGACCAACGACCTTTGCTTCTTCGCCGGCGCCGGCTCGGTCGACCCGACGCTGCTGCCCGCCGATGCCGCTCACGCGCCGCAAGGCGCGATCGCCGAAGTGGCACCTGCCCGCACCGCGCTGATGGCAACAATCGCCGAGCGCATATCCAGGCATGGCGGCGCCGGCCTGTTTCTCGATTACGGCCATTTCCAGCCGGGTGTCGGGGACACGCTGCAGGCCTTGCGCAGCCACGATCACGAAGATGTGCTGGCCAATCCCGGTGAGGCCGACCTCACGTCCCACGTCGATTTCGCCGCCCTTGCCGCGATCGCGCGTGCACATGGCCTCGAAGCCCATCTGACGACACAGGGCGACTTC
>NZ_RZPL01000025.1:0-17708 GCF_004022805.1 Mesorhizobium sp. M7A.F.Ca.CA.002.04.1.1
GGTCATGAGCGTGCTCCATCATTTGGGCGCTCAATCCCGCCCCGTTTTCGCTCTACGAGGCCCCCCTCTGTCCTGCCGGACATCTCCCCCTCAAGGGGGGAGATTGGCAACTTTGGCTTCTGTGTCTCTTCTTCAGCGTTGAAAATTGGCGAAAGCCGCCGCGAAATCCAATCTCCCCCCTTGAGGGGGAGATGGCCGGCAGGCCAGAGGGGGGCGCCTGGGCTCCGCATCTCAATCACAGCAGCGTCTCCAACAACCCGGCCGCTTTCTCCGGCCCATTCTGCGCGTGCATCTGCGCCGATGTCTTCGCCAGCTTGGCTTTCATCGCCGGGTCGGTCAGGCAGGTCTCGATCTTGGCAACCAGCTCGGCATCGGTCCAGTCGTAGCGCGGCATGCCGAAGCCGTGGCCGGTTTCCTCGACGCGGGTGGCGTTGTCGTGGCCATCCCAGACATAGGGCATGATGATGGCCGGTTTGCCGAAATAGAGGCACTCGGTGAACGAGTTGTTGCCGCCATGGTGGATGACGGCATCGACCTGCGGGATCACCGAGGGCTGCGGAAACCAGCTGTCGACAATGACGTTACCGGGCACGTCCGTGTACTGGTCCTTGTAGCCGCCGACATTGACCAGAGCCCTGTAGCGCGTCTTGCCCAATGTCGCGATGATGCGCTTCAGCAGATCGACATCGCCGGCGCCCAGGCTGCCGAAGGAGACGTAGAGCAGCGGCCCGTCATTGTTCCTGGAGAAGGTCGGCACCGTGTACGGCTTTTCGTGCCGCACGCAGCCTTCGAGGTACTGGAATTTTGCCGGGTCGAGCGGATGGCGGCGCTTGAATTTTGCCGCTTCGGGGTAGAGCAGCAGGTTCAAATAGGGCGAGGCTTCGAAGAACTGGCCGATCGGATAGGGCGCCTCGTGGTTGGCGGTGAGAAAGCCGTTGAAGTCGTCATGGATCGGCTTGATCACCGCATTGAAGTGGTCGCGGTAGCGCTGGTGGCCGGCATGGTCGTTCTCGCCGCAGCCGGAGAGATGGGGCGGGATGTCCTCGTCCTCGATCTCGTTTTCCGAGCAGGAGATGACGCGCACCCACGGCTTGCCGTACTGCTTGATGGCCGGGAACAGGATGACGTTGTCGACGCAGATCACATCCGGCTTGATGGCTGAGAGAACGCGCGGCAGATCCTTCTGCGCCCATTTGGCGCTGTCGACGATCGCCGTCCAGCAATCCTTGACGTAGTTGTCGACCTGGTCGTAGGGCGATTTGCGGAAGTTCGGGATATGGCCGTTGATGAAATCCTCCCAGAATTTCGCCATCTGCTCGGGCGGCATCGGCTCCGACAGGTTCACCGGATGCGCCTCGAAGCCGTAGCCCTTGTAGACATCGACGAAGCCGGGGTCGGACAGGAACACCGCCTTGTGGCCGCGCGCTTCGACTGCCTGGGCGATACCGACGGAATTGAGCGCCGGGCCGTAGGCGGCTTCTGGAAAAAACGCGATCGTCTTCTGCGCCATCAGGCTTCTCCTGTCATTCTGCGAAAATTCTGACATCGGCGGCATCCCAGCCGAGTTCGACCTGGTCGCCCGACGAGACCGGCCGGCGGTCGGCGGCATCTGCGGTGACGCGCACCAGGAACGGCTTTGGCGACAGGGGCGTGCGGACATGCAGCTGCAGGTCCAGCCCCTGATAGGCCAGCGCCTCGACCGTGCCGGTGATGCGGTTGGCGGTTTCCGCCGATGGGAATAGCCGGATGCGCTCAGGG
This sequence comes from Mesorhizobium sp. M7A.F.Ca.CA.002.04.1.1, assembly GCF_004022805.1. Taxonomy (NCBI): domain Bacteria; kingdom Pseudomonadati; phylum Pseudomonadota; class Alphaproteobacteria; order Hyphomicrobiales; family Phyllobacteriaceae; genus Mesorhizobium; species Mesorhizobium sp. M7A.F.Ca.CA.002.04.1.1. Next base: position 1,759 of record NZ_RZPL01000025.1, read on the forward strand.
CGCACCGAAGCGACAGCGGATGCGCCGGGCGAGAGCGTTGCCGGAACCTTGCCTGATATGCGTGCGCCATTCGTGGCTACAACGCCATCGACGGCGGCTTGGCCCGGCACGAAATTCATCACGCCGATGAAGTCGGCGACGAAGCGATCGGCGGGGTGTTCGTAGATCGCGTGCGGCGTGTCGCATTGCAGCAATCTGCCGTCTTTCAGCACCGCCATGCGGTCGGCCATGACGAGCGATTCCTCCTGGTCATGGGTGACGATGACGAAGGTGATGCCGACCTCGTGCTGCAGGCGCTTCAATTCCAGCTGCATGGCGCCGCGCAGCTTCTTGTCGAGCGCGCCGAGCGGCTCGTCGAGCAGCAGCAGGCGAGGCCGCTTGACCAGCGCGCGGGCAAGCGCGACGCGCTGCTTCTGGCCGCCCGACAATTGCTCCGGCTTGCGGTCGGCGAAGGGGACGAGCTCGGTCGTCGCCAGGATGGCATCGACGCGGGAGCGGATTTCAGCTGTTGGCAAACGTTCCATCTCCAGGCCGTAGGAGACATTGGCGCGAACGCTCATATGCGGAAACAGCGCATAGGATTGGAACATCAGATTGACCGGCCGCTTGTTGGGCGGGGTTTTGGCGATGTCACGTCCGTCGAGCAGGATGCGCCCGTCATTGGGCGTCTCGAAACCGGCCAGCATGCGCAAGAGCGTGGTCTTGCCGCAGCCGGACGGGCCGAGCAAAGCGAAGAACTCGTTCTCGCGGATGTCGAGCGAGATGCCGTCGACGGCCATCACCCTGCCGAAATTCTTCGACACATGATCGATGGCCAGCAGAGTGCGGGGTTCGCTCATTGGCCGATGATCCCACGGTTGAGCCGCTGCGACAGGGTCAGCGCGGTGATCGAGACCGCCATGACGATGGTCGCCAGCGCGTTGATCTCCGGCGTGATGCCGAAGCGGATCATGGCGTAGATCTGCATCGGCAGCGTCGTCGAGGCGCGGCCGGCGCCAGCGGTGAAGAAGGCGATGATGAACTCGTCGACCGAGAGCGTGAAGGCGAGCAGCGCCCCTGCAATCACCGCCGGCGCGATGACCGGCAATGTCACCCGCCGGAAGGTGGTGAGCGCGGAGGCGCCGAGATCGGCGGAGGCCTCGACGATCGACCAGTCGAAACTCTTCAGCCGCGCGCGCACCACCGAGCAGACGAAGGCGAGGTTGAAGACGACATGGGCGAGGATGATGGTGTGCAGGCCCATGGTTAGATTGAGCATGGAGAAGAACGAGAGCAGCGCGATCGCCAGCACGATGTCGGGAATGATCATCGGTGCGAAAATCAGCGCTTCGAGGGCCTTGCCGTATTGCCGGCGCATCTCGATGCCGATCGCCAGCAGCGTGCCGAGCAGAGTGGCGATCGCGGTCGAGACCAGCGCCACGATCAGCGTGTTGAGGGCCGCGGACAGGATCGCCGAATTCGAGGCCAGCGAGACATACCATTTCAGGGAGAATCCCGACCATGCCGTCGGCAACCCGCCTTCGTTGAAGGACAGCGCCACCAGCACGGCGATCGGGATGTAGAGGAAAGCGAAGACCAGGCTGAGCACGAGCCAGAGCGTGCGCCGCGTGGCAGGGGAGCGCTCAGCCATCGGTGTCTCCGCCGGCTTGCGTGACGTGACCCGAGGCGCGATTGGCGGCCAGCGCTTGCGCCATCAGTACCAGAAGCATGATGGCAATCAGCGCCATCGCCAGTGCCGCCCCGAAAGGCCAGTCGTTGGCGGTCAGGAACTGGTCGTAGACGAGGTTGCCGATCATCTGGAAGCGGCCGCCGCCGAGCAGCGCGGGCGTGACGAAATTACCGATCGACAGCACGAAGACGAAGACCGCGCCGGCGGCGATGCCCGGTACGGTCAGCGGCAGGATGACACGACGGAACGTGGTGGCTGCCGAAGCGCCGAGATCACGCGAGGCCTCGGCGAGTTCCGGGTTGAGTCGCGACAGCGGCGCGTAGCAGGCGAGAATGACGAAGGGCAGGTAGTTATAGACCAGGCCGGCGATGACGGCGCCTTCGGTGTAGAGCATCGACGGCGGCTCGCCGGTGTAGCCGAACCAGCGCAGCAGCTGGGTAATCAGGCCTTCGCGGTTGAGCAGCACGATCCAGGCATAGGTGCGGATCAGATAGTTGGACCAGAACGGCAGCACGGCGAAGAACAGGAACACTGGCTGCCACCGGCGCGGTGCCGCCGATATCGCGTAGGCGGCAGCATAGCCGATCACCACCGCGATCAGGGTCGCGGTGCCGGCGATGCGCGCCGAATTGAGGAAGATGCCGGCATAGAGCGGGTCGAAGACCAGGCCGAAATTCTCCAGCGTGAAGGTGTATTCGATGCCGCCATAGATGCCACGCCGGAAGAAGGCGAGCGCCAGTACCAGCGCGCACGGCACCACCATCAAGGCCGCGAGCCAGGCCAGCGCCGGGGCCATCAGCAAGGAGGAACGAAGTCTGGTTGAGGACACGATTGGGTACCGCATTCAGCGGCCGACGGCGGAAACCCGCCGTCGGCCGTGGTCTCTGATGTGCCGCCGCTTACTGCGCAGCCTTGATCTCGCTGACGATCTTCGAATAGTCGCGCTGGGCGTCGCCGACGTCACGCAACTGCTCGAATTTGACGAGATCGGCCACCGGCATCGCCATGTTGGGGAATTTTGCCAGAAAATCGGCCGGCAGGCTCTCCATGGCCGGCTTGTTCGGCACCTTGTAGTCGATGTTCTGCGCCGCCCAGGCGTGGTTCTTGGCGTCGAGCATGAAGTTGATGAACTGGAAGGCGGCGTCCTTGTTGGCGGAGGCCTTCATCACCACCATCGTGTCGACCCAGAGGTCCGAACCTTCCTTGGGAATGACGTATTTGATCTCCGGCTTTTCGGCGATGCCGTAATTGCACCAGCCGTCCCAGGCCTGCACCATCAGTGCCTCGCCGGACACCAGCTTGGAATAGAAGGTGGTGTCGTCATAGGCGAGCAGGGTCTTCTTGGCCGAGATCAGCAGATCCTTGACCTCGGCCATCTTGGCCGGGTCGGTTTCGTTGACCGAATAGCCCTTGTCGAGCTGGCCGGCGGCCAGCAGCCAGCGGTCGGTCGCCAGCATGGTGGTCTTGCCCTTCAATTCGTCGGAGGGCGCGAGCAGGTCGCTCCAGCTGGCCGGTGCGACCTTCATCAGATCCGAGCGATAGCAGAGGCCGGTGGTGCCCCAGGTGTAGGGCACCGAGAAGGCATTGCCGACATCGTGCGGCAGCTTGGCTGCTTCCGGATAGAGGTTGGCGAGGTTGGGGATCTTGGCGTGGTCGATCGGCTCGGTCAGGCCGAGCTTGTTCAGCACCTCGGCGAAGGGTGAGGAGACAAAGACCACGTCATAGCCCTTGCCGCCGGCGGCGATCAGCTTGCCCATGATCTCTTCATTGGTGGCATGCACCACCACTTCGCCCGAAACGCCGGTTGCGGTCTTGAAGGCGGCCATGGCGTCGGGTGCCATGTAGCCGTCCCAGTTGGAAATGACGAGGTCGGCAGCCGTCGCCGGCGCGGACAGCGCCAAGGCCAGGCCAAGTGCGATCGAAGATGTTTTCAGCGCACGGCGCCGCAGGCTGGTAGCGGTCATGACAGACTCCCATTCGGTTGATCGTCGAATTTCATTCGCCGGACCAACGCTTGCGACCCTTGCCGCTGCCTCGATCCTGTTCCCTCGGTCTTTTTCTCGCCGATTGTGCTGACAGTACTATTGCAGAAAAAAGTACGTCAATCCATAATTTGTCAAACGACCGAGGAAACTGGCCGATTGCGTCCGTTCGGGCGATCGGTCAAATCAATGCGGTCATCTCGTTTTCCGCTGGACCAGCCATGCAAGCCGCAGCCAGACGACCCCGCACCAACCATCTTGATCTGGCGCAGCGCATCCTGGATGTGGCGCGCCAGCGCGGCTTCGAGCCCGGTGCACGCTTGCCCGAGCAGCAGATCGCGTCGCTGTGCAATGTCTCGCGCACGCCGGTGCGGGCGGCACTCGGCCTGCTCGCGGAACGGGGCGTCGTGCGCTGGGAGGCGGAGTCCGGTTATCATCTGGCCATCGACCTCACCGCGCAGGCTTCGGTCGCCACGGAATTGCCCGCTGCCGAGGAGGACGAGTTGGCCGAGGCGATCCTGCGCGACCGCTCGGCGCGGCGACTGGACCAGACGGTGACCGTCGCGGGATTGATGCGGCGCTACAGTGCCGAGCGCAAGACGGTATTAAAAGCGTTGAACAAACTGACCGAAGAGAATCTGCTGGATCGTGCGCCTGGCCAGTCCTGGCTGTTTCGGCGCACGCCCGACGATCCGGAAGCGCAAGGCGACAGCTACGAGTTCCGCTTGCTGCTCGAGCCCGCGGCCATCCTGACGCCCGGCTTCAGGCTGGACGGCGCGCGGGCGGCGACGTTGCGCCAGGCTATGGAAGCGCTGGTGACGCTGCCGGACGCCGCCTTCGACACACGCGAGTTCCAGCGATTGGACATCGATTTTCACGGCATGCTCGCCGAGGGCAGCGCCAACCGCTTCATCGCCGACGCGCTCGCCGATCACCTCAGGCTGCGCCGGCTGCCGGGCATCTATGCCGGCGTCAACGTCTTCCGATTGCGGCAATCGCTGCGCGAACACCTTGTCATACTCGACCATCTTGAAAGCCTGCAGTATGAGGTGGCTGCCGATCTGCTTCGCATTCATCTGCGGCTCTCCCGCAACCAGCGACCGCAAGCGGCCAGCCGCGGGGCTCCCGCGCTGTTCGGCACGATCAGCCGGCCGGAATGACGAGGATTAATTGACGCGTAAAGCCAGCCCGACCATCGCGCTGTTTCCCGAAGCAAGCTTCGGCGCGGCGTTGAATTGCGTCGGCATCGCGCAGGCGCTGCGTGCGAAAGGCGCCCGGCCCGTCTTCATCTGCCATGCCGGTTTCTCCGGCGTCTTTGCCGACTATGGTTTCCAGGAATACCAGTTGCCAACCGACGAGCCGCTGAGCGAGAGCCAACGTCAGAGCTACTGGCAGGCTTTCGTGCGCCGGCACCTGCCGCATTTCAGGCTGAGCCCGATCGACCAGCTTGAGACCTATGTCGCTCCGACCTGGCAGGCCATCGTCGACACCGCGGTCAATGCCGAGGCGCCGCTGCGCCAATTGCTGGCACGGCTCAAGCCGGATGCCGTGGTGCTCGACAATGTCATCATGTTCCCGGCGATCGCCGCCGCCGGCTGTCCGTGGGTGCGCGTCGTCTCCTGCGCCGAGACCGAGCTGCCGGACGCCAATGTGCCGCCCTATCTGTCGGGGCTTGGCGTGGACGACCCGCAACGCGCGGCGTTCGAGGCCAGGTATCTGGCGGCTTGCGCGCCGGCGCATGACCGCTTCAACCGCTTCCGGGCGGATGCCGGACTGGGGCCGCTGCCGAAGGGTCAGTTCCTCGAGACGTCGCCCGATCTCAACCTGCTGCTGACGCCGACGATCGTGCGCCGCGAGCGTGCCGAGCCGCTCGACCCCGCGCGCTTCGTCTATCTCGAGGGCTGCGTGCGTTCTGAAGGGCCGTTCGAGGTGCCGGTGTTCCCGCGCAATGGCGGGCCGCTGGTCTATGTCAGCTTCGGCAGCCTGGGTGCCATGGATGTCGGCCTGATCGAGCGCATGCTGGTGGTGTTCGACAGGCTGCCGGCGCGCTTCATCGTCAATGCCGGCGGCCTGCGCGACGCTTACCGCGCGGTGCCGGACAATGTCTATCTCGACGCCTGGTTTCCGCAGCCCTCGGTGGTGGCGAAGTCGGATCTGTTCATCCATCACGGCGGCAACAACAGTTTTTGCGAAGCGCTGCGCTTCGGCGTGCCGTCGCTGATCATGCCCTATTGCTGGGATGGACACGACAACGCGCAACGCGCCGAAGAGACCGGCACCGGCGACCATATCGGCCGTGACGGCTGGACCGAAGGAGTGTTGGAGAAAGCCATTCTCGGCCTGCTGGCCGACGATGCCATGCGCGCCCGCCTCAAGGACAATGCAGCCCAAATGGCGCTGAAACCCGGAACGGATGCGGCCGCGCAAGCCATACTCTCTCTGATACGGATTTGAACGAAAATGCCTGACAACAACACGAACATCTCGCTCTCCAGCGGCAACGATGCCAAGGCCTGGCTGGCCCGGCACGGCATCAACGAAGTCGAGTGCCTGGTGCCCGACATGAACGGCGTCCTGCGCGGCAAGGCCTTGCCGACGGCCAAATTCCTCCAGGCGCTTGAAGACCGCGCGCTCTATCTGCCGAGCAGCGCTTTCCTGGTCAGCATCGACGGCCGCTATTCCGGCTCGATCGACGAGGGTTTTGCCTATTCGGATCCGGACATGCGCATGGTGCCTGATGTATCGACGCTCTGCCTGGCGCCGGGTGCCGCTCCCGGCAAGGCCTATGTCTTTGCCGATGCCTTCCATATGGACGGCCGGCCCTGGATGGCCTCGCCGCGCCATGTGCTCAGGGCCGTGCTCGACCTCTACGCCAAGCGCGGCTGGCGGGCGGTGGTGGCGCCCGAGGTGGAATTCTATCTCACCGCGCCCAATCCGGATCCGGACCGTCCGCTGACCGCCCCGGTCGGCGCCAATGGCCGCGCCGAGACCGTGCAGCATCCCTACGATATGGCCGGGCTCGAGGAGTTCGAGCCGGTGATCCGCCGCATTTACGATTATGCGGCGGCGGCCGGCCTGCCGCTCGACACGCTGATCCATGAGTCGGGAACCGCGCAGTTGGAGATCAACTTCCTGCATGGCGATGCGCTGCCGCTGGCCGACAAGGTGCTGCTGTTCAAGCGGCTGACGCGCCAGGCCGCGCAGCAAAGCGGCATGCACGCCACCTTCATGGCCAAGCCGATCGCCGCACAGGCCGGCAGCTCCATGCATCTGCACATGTCGGTCATCGACGAGGCCGGCAGGACTTTGTTTGCCGGCAGCGACGATGCCGACACCGCAATGTTTGGCCACTTCATCGGCGGCCTGCAGAAATATGTCCCCGAAATCATGCCGCTGTTCGCGCCCAACGTGAACTCGTTCCGCCGCATCAGGCCGAACCACAGCGCGCCGGCCAACATCGAATGGTCGCATGACAACCGCTCCTGCGGCCTGCGCGTGCCGGCCGGCGGCCGCGCCGCGCGGCGGGTGGAGAACCGGCTTCCGGGCGCGGATTCCAATCCTTACCTGGCGATCGCCGGCTCGCTGCTTGCCGGCTATCTCGGCGTCGAGCAGAAACTGGCGCGCTCGCCCGAGGCGTCGGGCAATGCCTACAAGATCAAGAGCACGCTGCCGAAGACGATGGAGGAGGCGCTCGATCGTTTCGAGGCTTGCGGCCCGGTGCGGGAACTGCTCGGCGAGGATTTCTTCCAGACTTATCTGCGCGTAAAGAGCGTCGAGCTCGACCTGTTCCAGGGCGTGGTGACGAGCTGGGAACGCGACCACCTTCTGCTGAAGGTGTGATCATGGCTTCCAGTTCAACGGGCTTCAATTCGGGCCTCGATATCGCAAAATCCTATTATGTCGCCACCGCCAATCCGGCGCCGGACCATCCGGCGCTGGTCGGCGACGTCGACACCGACCTGGTTGTCGTCGGCGGCGGCTGCACCGGCCTGTCGGCCGCCCTTCACGCCGCCGAGCGCGGGTTGAAGGTGGTGCTGCTCGAAGGCGGCAAGATCGGTTGGGGGGCGTCGGGCCGCAATGGCGGCCAGATGATCCCCGGCCTGCGCAAGGGCGCCAAGGGCCTGGTCAAGCTCTACGGGCCGGAGCGGGCAAAGGTGCTGTTCGATCTTGCGTTCGAGGCGCGTGGGCTGGTGCTCGACATCATCGAGCGCCATGCCATCGATTGCGATCTCAGGCTGACCGGCCATCTGGTCGGCGCGGTCAACGGTTCCGACCTCAAGGATCTCGAGGAAGAGGTCGAGTGCCTGGCTACGGTGATGAAGTTCCCGCACGCCGAAATCCTGTCGGCGGCGGAAGCCCGAGCCAAGGTCGACACACCCTATCATGGCGCGATGTATGAGCCGCTCGGCGGCCACATGCATCCGCTGAACTACACGCTCGGCCTTGCCCGCGCGGCGATTGCTGCCGGCGTCGTCATCCATGAGAATTCGGTGGCGGTGAAGCTGGAGCGTGAGCCTTCGATCCGGATCTCGACGGCAAAGGGATCGGTGCGTGCAAAACATGTCGTGCTGGCCGGTGACGCTCTGCTCGATGGGCTGGAGCCGCGCGTCAACAGCCGCATCATGCCGGTTGGCAACTACATCGTCGCCACCGAGCCGCTGGAGGGCAAGCGCAATGTCATCCCGGCCAATGTCGCGGTGTCCGACACACGCTTCGTCGTCAACTATTACCGGATGTCGGCGGACGGCCGGCTGCTGTTCGGCGGCGGCGAGCGCTACACGCCGTCACCGCCGGCCGATATCGCCGGCTTCGTGCGGCCGCATATGGAAGCCACCTTCCCGCAACTTCAGGGCTGCCGCATCGATCACGCCTGGGGCGGGCTGGTGTCGGTGACGACATCCAGGCTGCCGCATGTCGGGCACTATGGCGAGGTCTATTTCGCGCATGGCTATTCCGGCAAGGGCGTCATCCTGTCGACGCTGTCGGGCAAGCTCCTGGCCGAGGCGATCGCCGGCGACGCCTCGCGGCTCGATCTGTTCTCGACGCTCACCCCGATGCCATTCCCCGGCGGCACGGCGCTGCGCGGTCCGCTCTATGTGCTGGGCATGCTGTGGTATGCCATGCGGGATCGCATCAAGCATTGAGGGTCGGCGGGGCGGCGGCGAATTGCAAAACGCCGCGATCCTTCGCGCCCCCCTCAGTCCTGCCGGACATCTCCCCCTCAAGGGGGGAGATTGGCAGATTGGTGGCTTCGCCCATTCCTGCGTCGTTGGAGATTGGCGAAAGCCGGCGTGACGTCCGATCTCCCCCCAAGAGGGGGAGATGCCCGGCAGGGCAGAGGGGGGCGCTGTCCCGCCGACGGTGAAGGTTGTTGGAGAAGGCCTCTTAAACCACAAAAAAATCTTCAATCCGCTGCCTGGCCTCCAGCAGCGCCGGCAGAATCTCCCGCTCCATCTCCGCGACGGAGAACCGCGCCGATTGCGTCGAGACGTTGATGGCCGCGACCGTGCGTTCTGCGCGGTCGCGGATCGGCACGGCGATCGAGCGCAGGCCGAGTTCCAGTTCCTCGTCGACGATGGCAAAGCCGTCCGCTTTCGCCTTGCCGATGGCGTTGGCTAACAAACACCTGTCGGTGATCGTCTTCGGCGTCCGTCTCTCGATCGTCGCCTGGCCGAGGAATGCGTCCAATTCCTGAGGCGTCAGACCGGCAAGCAGGATGCGTCCCATCGAGGTGCAATAGGCCGGCAGCCTGGTGCCGACATCGAGCGACACGCTGAGGATGCGGCGGCCGGGAATACGGGCGACATAGACGACATCGGCACCCGACAGGATCGCCGCCGAACAGGCCTCGTTCAGCTGTGCGGCGACCGCGCGCATGATGGGTGCGGCGAAGGCCCAGAGCGAGGCGCCGCCGAGCCAGGTGCGGGCGATCGTCAGCAAGCGTGGCGACAGCGAGAACACGCGGCCGGCTTGCGTTGCATAGCCGGTGGCGGTGAGCGTCAGCAGAAAGCGGCGGGCGCCGGCGCGGGTCAGGCCCGCTTCCTCGGCCATTTCGGTCAGCGTCATGCCCGAGGGATGCCGAGCCAGGATCTCCATGACGGCAAGGCCGCGCTCGAGCGAGCCGACATGATCACGGGAAGCGGCTTCTTCGTCCATCTCAACTCCGCGGGAACGGCATCGACGCCAGGATTGACTCCTCGCCCTCCCCCAGCGTAGAAAGTATCGCATATAAAACATATGTTCGCAATGCGAACTTTTTGAACCCGGAGCCGATGCGATGGTCAAGTTCCTGCCGCTCAAACAGGCTGTTGCGGAGAATTTGAACGATGATGACACGGTCGCCTTCGAGGGTTTCACCCATCTGATCCCGACGGCGGCGGCGCATGAGGCGATCCGTCAGGGTTTTCGCGACCTGACCCTGGTCCGCATGACGCCGGACCTGATCTACGACCAGATGATCGGTATGGGCATGGCGAAGAAAATCGTCTTCTCCTATGTCGGCAATCCCGGCGTCGGCCTGCTGCGGCGCGCCCGCGACGCCATCGAGAACGGTTTCCCCAGATCGATCGAGATCGAGGAGCACAGCCATGCCGGCATGGCCAATGCCTATGAGGCGGGCGCGGCCGGTCTGCCCTGCGCGGTGTTTCGCGGCTATCGCGGTGCTGGCCTCGCGGCGGTCAATCCGAACATCAAGTCTGTCACCTGTCCGTTCACCGGCGAGGTGCTGGCGGCTGTTCCTTCGATCAGGCCTGACGTCACCTTCATCCATGCGCAGAAGGCCGACAGACAAGGCAATGTGCTGGTCGAAGGCATCATCGGCATCCAGAAGGAAGCGGTGCTGGCGGCCAAGCGAGCGGTGGTGACGGTGGAGGAAGTGGTCGATAATTTCGACGATCTGCACCCCAATCTGACCGTGCTGCCGCGCTGGACGATCGCGGCGATATCCGTCGTGCCAGGCGGCTCGCACCCGTCCTACGCACATGGCTATTATGCGCGTGACAATGCCGCCTATCTCGAATGGGACGAGATCGCCGCCGACCGTGACAAATTCCAGGCGTGGATGCAGGCCAATGTCATCGAGAAGAGCGCCGGCGATTTCGCGGCCCGGGTCGAGCATTTGAGGAAAGCGGCATGAGCGACAATCCATTGGGTTTCACCCCCAACGAGATGATGACGATCGCCGCCAGCAGGGCGCTCAGGAATGACGATGTCTGCTTCGTCGGCATCGGCGCACCGTCCGCGGCCTGCAATGTGGCGCGGCTAACGCATGCGCCTGACATCACGCTGATCTACGAGAGCGGCACGATCGGCACCGCGCCCGACGTGCTGCCGCTGTCGATCGGCGATGGCGAATTGTGCGAGACCGCCGTCACCACCGTCGCGGTGCCGGAGATGTTCCGCTACTGGCTGCAGGGCGGCCGCATCTCGATCGGTTTTTTGGGGGCGGCGCAGATCGACAAGTTCGGCAACATCAACACCACGGTCATCGGCGACTATTTCCATCCCAAGACCAGGCTGCCCGGCGGCGGCGGCGCGCCGGAGATCGCGACCTCGTCGAAGCAGATCTACATCACAATGGCGCAGACCAAGCGCGGCATGGTCGAGAAGATCGACTTCTTCACCTCCTTCGGCCATGGCGAGGGCGGCGACCATCGCAAGCGGCTTGGCATCGACACATCAGGTCCGACCTTGCTGATCACCGATCTCGCCATCTGGAAGCCGGATCCGGTGACCAAGGAATTCACCGTCGTGTCGTTGCATCCGGGCGTCACCCGCCAGCAGGTGCAGGAGAGCTGTGGCTGGGTGGTAAAGTTCGCGGAGGCGCTTGACGAAACACCGGCGCCAAGCGAACTCGAATTGAAGACATTGCGCGACCTGCAGGCCCGCACCAAGGCGGCGCATGAGGGAACCGGAAAAGCAAAGGCTGCATGACATGGCCGAGGCCTATATCTGCGACTACATCCGCACGCCGATCGGCCGCTTCGGCGGTTCGCTGTCTTCGGTACGATCGGACGATCTAGGCGCCATCCCGCTGAGGGCGCTGGCCGAGCGCAATCCGGGCATCGACTGGCAGGCGATCGACGATGTCGTCTATGGCTGCGCCAACCAGGCCGGCGAGGACAATCGCAACGTAGCGCGCATGGCGCTGCTGCTGGCCGGGCTGCCAAAGGAGGTCCCGGGCTCGACCGTCAATCGCCTGTGCGGCTCCGGCATGGATGCGCTGACCATTGCCGCCCGAGCCATCAAGGCCGGCGAGGCGGAGCTGATGATCGCGGGCGGCGTCGAATCGATGAGCCGGGCACCCTTCGTCATGCCCAAGGCCGACACGGCGTTCTCGCGCAATGCCGAGATTTACGACACCACCATCGGCTGGCGCTTCGTCAACCCGCTGATGAAGAAGCAGTATGGCGTCGATTCCATGCCGGAAACCGGCGAGAACGTCGCCGAGGATTTTTCGGTGTCGCGGGCCGACCAGGACGCCTTCGCAGTGCGCAGCCAGAACAAGGCCGTCGCCGCACAAGCCAATGGAAGATTGGCGAAGGAGATCACCCCAGTGACCATCCTGCAGCGCAAGGGCGATGCGCTCATTGTCAGCAAGGATGAACACCCCCGCGCGGGCTCAACGGTCGAGGCGCTGGCCAAGCTGCCGACGCCGTTCCGGCAGGGCGGCACGGTGACGGCCGGCAATGCTTCCGGCGTCAATGACGGCGCGGCGGCACTGATCGTTGCCTCCGAGGCGGCGGTGAAAAAGTATGGGCTGACGCCGATCGCCCGCATCCTCGGCGGGGCTGCCGCCGGCGTGGCGCCGCGCATCATGGGCATCGGCCCGGTGCCGGCGACGCAAAAACTCTGCGCGCGGCTTGGCCTGACACCAAAACAGTTCGACGTCATCGAGCTCAACGAAGCCTTTGCCTCGCAAGGCATCGCCGTGCTGCGCCAGCTCGGCATTGCCGAGGACGCCGAACACGTCAACCCGAATGGCGGCGCCATCGCGCTCGGCCATCCCTTGGGCATGTCGGGCGCCCGCATATCCGGCACGGCGGCGCTGGAGCTTCGCGAGCGCGGCGGCCGGTATGCGCTTGCCACCATGTGCATCGGCGTCGGCCAGGGCATCGCGATCGCGCTGGAACGGGTCTGATCGGCAAGTCTCTCCGGCTAACTTCGAGAATCCGGTGCGGTTAAATTTGACCACGTGGACAAAAGTCCGGACCCGTTCCATAGTTCCTCGTCTGATTTTTAGAACAGCCGGCTCGACACGGCTGTCGAACAGAGGGGAATACAATGGAAAACCGAAAGAACAGATTTCAATCCGCACGCGAAGGGCTTTCGCGACGCAATGTGCTGGAGTTGGGCGCGCTTGGCCTGGCTGCGGCAATGCTGCCGGGCGCTGCCTTCGGCAAGGACAAGAAACTGAAGGTGGCGGCGATCTTCGCCACGCCGATCGAGGAGCCATGGGACAACCAGATCCATGTCGCCCTGCAGAAAGCCGAGAAGGAACTCGGCATCGAATACAAATGGTCGGAGAAGGTGCAGACCGCCGATTTCAGCCGCGTCATGCGCGAATACGCGCAAGGCGGCTACCAGCTGGTGCTGGGTGATGCCTTCGCCGCCGAGCGTGAATCGCGCCGCACCGCCAAGCAGTTCCCGAAGACCGCCTGGCTGTTCGGCTCCGGTGCCGGGCCGGCGGAACCGAATTTTGGCGTGTTCGACAACTGGATCCACGAGCCCGCCTATCTCTCCGGTATGATCGCCGGCAAGATGTCGAAGTCGGGCACGATCGGCGCCGTCGCGGCGATGGGCATTCCGGAAGTGAACCGGCTGGTCAACGCCTTCTTCGCCGGCGCCAAGGAGGTCAACCCGAACATCAAGAAGAAGGTCGCCTTCATCGGCTCTTTCTTCGATCCGCCCAAGGCCAAGGAAGCGGCGGTCGCGCAGATCGACGCCGGTGTCGACGTCATCTATGCCGAGCGCTTCGGTGTCATCGAAGCGGCGGTCGACAAGAAGATCCTTGCCATCTCCAACATGTCCGACCAATCGAGTCTCGGCCCGGATACGGTCATCACCGGCCCGGTCTGGGACATGTATCCGACGGTCGAACAGGCGATCAAGCTGGTCAAGGCCGGCGTCTTCACCGCGCAGGACTATGGCGACTTCTCGCGCATGGCCAAGGGCGGCTCGCATCTGGCGCCTTACCACAAGTTCGACAAGACGCTGCCGGCGGACGTGAAGGAGCTGGTCGAAAAGAAGAAAGCCGAGATACTCGAAGGCAATTTCCGCGTCGACGTGGACGAGAACACGCCGGTTTCGGATTGAGTTCTGGTTTGAGGGGCTGGCGCTAGGCGCCCCCCTCTGCCCTGCCGGACATCTCCCCTCAAGGGGGGAGATTAGCAGTTTCGGCGACGCGCTGTTCTTTCAAGAAAATTGGCGAAAGCCGATATGACATCCAATCTCCCCCTTGAGGGGGAGATGGCCGGCAGGCCAGAGGGGGGTGCAGCGCATTCCTCTCAATCAAAGCTGAATCGCAAAGCCCGTACGTTCAGGAGCCCCCTTGTCCGCCCCCCTCATCGAAATGCGCGGCATCACCAAACACTTCGGCGCCGTCAAGGCGAACGAGGCTGTCGACCTTAGCGTCGCGCCGGGCGAGATCCTCGGGCTGCTGGGCGAGAACGGCGCCGGCAAGACGACGCTGATGAACGTGCTGTTCGGCGCCTATGCGCCCGACGCCGGCGAGATTCTCATCCAGGGCAGGCCGGTGCGGATCACAAGTTCCGCCGATGCGCTAGCCGCCGGCATCGGCATGGTGCACCAGCATTTTCATCTGGCGCCAAGGCTGACGGTGCTGGAGAACCTGCTGATAGGCATTCCCGGCAAGACAGGGCGGATCGACCGCGCCGGCGGGCTGGCGCGGCTGGCCGAGATCGGCCGCCAGCATGGGCTGACGCTTGATCCCGATCTTCCGGTCTCGGCGCTGTCGGTCGGCGAGCAGCAGCGGCTCGAAATCGTCAAGGCACTGTTTCGCGGCGCCAGGCTCTTGATCCTCGACGAGCCGACGGCGGTGCTGGCGCCGAGCGAGGTCGACGGGCTGTTTTCGGCGTTGCGGTCGATGGCGGCGCAAGGGCTCGGCATCATTTTCATTTCGCACAAGCTCAACGAGGTGCGGGCACTGACGCATCGCTGCACAGTGCTGCGGCATGGGCGCGTCGCCGGCCGCGTCGACGATCCCGCCAACACGACATCGTCCGCAATGGCGCAACTGATGTGCGGCCATGAGATCGTGCCGCCGGCGCGGGGACAGTCGACGCCCGGTGCTGCGGTGCTGACCCTCGACGGCATTTCCACCTCGCGTCATTCGGGTACGGCGCTGCGCGACGTGTCGCTTGCCGTGCGTGCAGGCGAGATCCTCGGCATTGCCGGCGTGTCGGGCAATGGCCAGCGCGCGCTGGCGGAGGTCATCTCCGGCGTGCGCGTACCTGACGCCGGCCGGATGACGATCGCCGGCCAGAAAGTCTCACGCTTTTCGCCGCGCGAAGTGCAGGCGCTCGGTCTTGGCCGCATCCCGGAAGACCGTATGACGACGGGGCTGGTTACCAACCTGCCGCTCGCGGATTCGATGGTGTTGCCGCGCATCGGCACCGCCGCGTTCAGCAGCAAGGGCCTGCTCAAGCCGGATACGATCCGCGCCTTCGCGGAAGAGCAGATCAAGGCCTATGATATAAGGTGCCCCGGGCCGATGACCCGCGCGGGAGCGCTGTCCGGCGGCAATCTGCAGAAGGCGCTCTTGGCACGCGAACTGGCCTTCGACCCGAAGGTTCTGATCGTCTCGCAACCGACGCGCGGGCTCGATATCGGCGCGGCGCGTTTCATCCACGAAAAGTTCCTCGACATGCGGGCCAAGGGCTGCGGCATCATCGTCATCGGCGAGGATCTGGAAGAGCTGCTGGTGCTCTGCGATCGCATCGCGGTGATGTATGAGGGCCGCATTGTCGGCACGCTCGACAGCGCCGATGCAACGATCGCACAGCTCGGCCTGATGATGACCGGGGCGGAGGGGCACAGCTGATGTTTCGCCTGGAAGTCCGCACCTCTACGCCGGCCTGGTTCAACCTCGCTTTGCCGCTGCTGGCTATCGGCGCGACGCTTGTCCTGTGCAGTGGCCTGATCGCGCTGGCCGGCGCCGGCGTGCTCGATGCGTATGGCGTGATGTTCACGGCCTCGCTGGGCGACAGCTATGCGATCACCGAAACGATGGTGCGCGCCGCGCCGATGATCTTCACCGGACTGGCGGTGGCGGGCGCCCT
>NZ_RZPL01000260.1:0-7047 GCF_004022805.1 Mesorhizobium sp. M7A.F.Ca.CA.002.04.1.1
GTCAAAGACGGTGACGGCGTCGATGACATGATCGGCGCGGCTCGCCGCCGCACGTGCCTTCTCGCTCGGCCAACCGTCACGCGGATTGACGAGGCGCAGCTCCGACAGACCGAAATTGGCCATGGCGCGCGCGACCATGCCGATGTTCTCGCCAAGCTGAGGCTCGACGAGGATGATCGCCGGGCCGGCGACTGCAATGCTATCAGGATCTTTGGTGACGGGCATGATTGTCAATGAACTGCTGTTTGCGGCATTTCAGCGTCCCCTGCCATATTCGGCCGGGAAAATGAAGCATTCGCAAATGACGACGGCTCTGGCCTCCAATTCGTGACCGATCGCCGTTTGCGTGGCCAAAAGCGCTTTGATATACGGGCGACATCTCCCGGCCCAACGCCACGCGGGCAAGGCCGTCCCACATCCCAGCAACGAGGCATTCTTTCCATGGCGAAGATCAAGGTGGCGAACCCGGTCGTCGAACTCGACGGCGACGAGATGACCCGCATCATCTGGCAGTTCATCAAGGACAAGCTGATCCACCCTTATCTCGACCTCAAGCTGGAATATTACGACCTCGGCGTGGAACACCGCGACGCCACCAACGACCAGGTGACGATCGATTCGGCCAACGCCATCAAGAAATACGGCGTCGGCGTGAAATGCGCGACGATCACGCCTGACGAGCAGCGCGTCGAGGAGTTCAAGCTGAAGAAGATGTGGAAGTCGCCGAACGGCACCATCCGCAACATCCTCGGCGGCACCATCTTCCGCGAGCCGATCATCATGAAGAACGTGCCGCGCCTGGTGCCCGGCTGGACCAAGCCAATCATCGTCGGCCGTCACGCTTTCGGCGACCAGTACCGCGCCACCGATTTCCGCTTCCCCGGCAAGGGCAAGCTGACCATCAAGTTCGTCGGCGAGGACGGCCAGGTGATCGAGCACGATGTGTACGACGCGCCCGGCGCCGGTGTCGCCATGGCCATGTACAATCTCGATGAGTCGATCCGCGAGTTCGCCCGCGCCTCGCTGAACTACGGCTTGCTGCGCAACTACCCGGTCTATCTGTCGACCAAGAACACCATCCTGAAGGCCTATGACGGCCGCTTCAAGGACATCTTCCAGGAGGTCTACGAGGCTGAATTCGAGACCGAGTTCAAGTCGAAGAAGCTGTGGTACGAGCACCGCCTGATCGACGACATGGTAGCCTCCGCCCTGAAATGGTCGGGCGGCTATGTCTGGGCCTGCAAGAACTATGACGGCGACGTCCAGTCCGACACGGTCGCGCAAGGTTTCGGCTCACTCGGCCTGATGACCTCGGTGCTGATGACGCCGGACGGCAAGACGGTGGAAGCCGAAGCCGCGCACGGCACCGTTACCCGCCACTATCGCCAGCACCAGAAGGGCGAGGAAACCTCGACCAATTCGATCGCCTCGATCTTCGCCTGGACGCGGGGGCTCGCCCACCGCGCCAAGCTCGACGACAATGCCGAGCTGAAGCGCTTTGCCGACACGCTGGAAAAGGTCTGTATCCAGACGGTCGAGTCCGGCTTCATGACCAAGGACCTGTCGCTGCTGATCGGCCCCGACCAGCCCTGGCTGTCGACCACCGGTTTCCTCGACAAGATCGACGAGAATTTGCAGAAAGCGATGGCGTAGGCATGTCGTCCAAAGGCTTCGCTCGATATTGATCTCGTGCGCGACAGCACTGAGTTAACGACAAAGACTTGAGGCGTGTCGAAGTGCAAATCTGTCTTCCGTGGATGAGCTGGATTTGCGAAAATAGGTAGATGTAAATGGCTATGTGGTTCGATCAGCAAGAACGGCTAAAGAGTACCAAGGGCAAAGAGCTCTTGGACTCCATGCCGAAGTTTGAGGTGCAAGCTGCCAATGTCGCTCCCGCTCCGGCGGAGCTTGGAGGCAAGATCACGCTCGTCATCGAAGATGGCAAGCCCGTTGTGAAGATAAAAGAATAGAGCGTCGCCCGCATCGATCATAGCGTCAACACCACATCGTCGAGCAAGCCCATCGTCTACGGGGCGGACTATAGCGTCTATGTGCGCATCGTCCGCCTCGTGCTTGAGGAAAAAGGCATCGACTACGAGCTTGTGCCAGTCGATGTCTTTGCCGCCGACGGGATTCCCGCCTGGTATTTCGAACATCATCCGTTCGGCCGCATCCCGGCCTTCGAGCATGACGGATTCCGGCTGTTCGAGACGAGCGCGATTGCCAGATATGTTGACGAGGCGTTCGACGGGCCAGCGCTGCAAGCGACGGAGCCTCGTGGCCGCGCAACCATGAACCAGATCATCGGCATGCTCGATGCCTATGCCTACAGATCGATGGTCTGGGATGTCGCCGTCGAGCGGCTGGAGAAGGCTCAGCCGGATGAGGCGTTGATCGCCGGCGGCCTTGCTCAGGCGAGCAAAGCGCTTCGGACGCTGTCCGCGCTGAAAGCGCCGGGACCGTGGCTGCTGGGCGACCAGCTGACGCTGGCCGACCTGCATGCCGCACCGATCATCGGTTATTTCGTCAAGGTCGCCGAGGGGCGAAATCTGCTGGCCGAGTTCCCTGATATCCGGGACTGGTATGCGCGCATTGCGGCTCGGCCGAGCTTCGTGCGGACTGAAAAAATCGGCTGATAAGTGACGTCCGCTGTCCCTCCAACCGTTGCTTTAAATTCAGTCCACTCGCCTACGCCGCTTCGAGTGCCGCCCTTACCGCAGCAATCGCATCATCGGCCTTGGAAGCGTCGGGGCCGCCGGCCTGGGCCATGTCGGGCCGTCCGCCGCCGCCCTGCCCGCCGAGTGCCGCCGAGGCCACTCGGACAAGGTCGACGGCGCTGAAGCGGCCGACGAGGTCGTCGGTGACGGCCACCACGACGCTTGCCTTGTTGTCTTCGCCGGCGCCGACGAAGACGACGACGCCGGAGCCGAGCGACGTCTTGCCGGCATCGGCCAGCGGCTTCAGGTCCTTCGGTGAGACACCTGAGACCGTCTTGCCGAGGAAGCCGACACCGGCGACCGTCTCATTGGCGGCTGGAGCATCGGCAGACGATCCGCCGCCCAATGCCAGCTTCTTGCGCGCTTCGGTCAGTTCCTTTTCGAGCTTCTTGCGCTCTTCGAGCAGCGTCTCGACGCGCGCCGGTACATCGGCCGGCGAAATCTTCAACACGGCTGCCGTCGCCTTCAAACGCCTGTCCTGCTCGTCGAGATGTTTGCGCGCGGCTTCGCCCGTCAATGCCTCGATGCGGCGCACGCCGGCGGCGACCGCGCTGTCCGACACGACACGCACCAGGCCGATGTCGCCGGTCGCCCGGACATGGGTGCCACCGCAGAGCTCGACCGAATAGGGCCGGTTCGCCTTGGCGCCGTGCAGGCCGGTGCCCATCGACACGACGCGCACTTCGTCGCCGTACTTTTCGCCAAACAGCGCCATGGCGCCCTCGGCGATGGCATCGTCGACCGACATCAGGCGCGTGGTCACCGGGCCGTTCTGGACGACGATCTCGTTGGCCATGCGCTCGACCTCTTCGAGGTCTTCGGCCGAAATCGGCTTGTTGTGCGAGATGTCAAAGCGCAGGCGCTCGGGCGCGACCAGCGAGCCCTTCTGTGCGACATGGCTGCCCAGCACTTCGCGCAGCGCCTCATGGATCAGATGCGTCGCGGAATGGTTGGCGCGCAGCCTCGAGCGCCTTGCATGATCGACCTTCAGCTCGACAGCCGCGCCCGTCTTGACGGTGCCGCTGGCCACCTTGCCGATATGCACGAACAGCCCGTCGGCCTTCTTCTGCGTATCCGAAACCTCGATCGAGAACCCCTCGCCGGAGATGACGCCGGTGTCGCCCATCTGGCCGCCGGACTCGGCATAGAACGGCGTCTGGTTGACGACGATCGCCACCGCGTCGCCCTTGCCGGCGCCGTCGACAGCCTTGCCGTCCCGGACAAGCGCCTGGATGATGCCTTCCGCAGCTTCAGTCTCATAGCCGAGGAACTCGGTGGCGCCGGCCTTCTCGCGCACCGAGAACCAGATGGTCTCGGTGGCGGCGTCGCCGGACCCGGCCCAATGCTTGCGCGCCTCGGCCTTCTGCTGCTCCATCGCGTTGGTGAAGCCGGCAATATCGACCGAGATGCTGCGCTGGCGCAGTGCGTCCTGCGTCAGGTCGAGCGGGAAGCCATAGGTGTCGTAGAGCTTGAAGGCCGTCTCGCCATCCAGCATGTCGCCGGCATGCAGCGTTTCGGTCGCCTCGGAAAGCAGGCCGAGGCCGCGCACCAGCGTCTTGCGAAACCTGGTCTCCTCGAGCTTCAGCGTCTCGGTGATCAATTGTTCGCCGCGCAGCAGTTCCGGATAGGCCTGGCCCATTTCGCGCACCAGCGCCGGCACCAGCTTCCACATCAGCGGTTCGTTGGCACCGAGCAGCTGCGCATGGCGCATGGCGCGGCGCATGATGCGGCGCAGGACGTAGCCCCTGCCTTCGTTCGAGGGCAGCACGCCATCGGCGACCAGGAAGGAGGACGAGCGCAGATGATCGGCAATGACTCGGTAGGAGGCGACCGTCTCCTTGTCGGGATCATGCCCGATCGCGGACGAGGCCGCGTCGATCAGGTGACGGAACAGATCGGTCTCGAAGACGCTTTCCACCCCTTGCAGGATGGAGGCCATGCGCTCCAGGCCCATGCCGGTGTCGATCGAGGGGCGCGGCAGGTCGATGCGCTCCTCCTTCGTCACCTGTTCATACTGCATGAACACCAGGTTCCAGAATTCCAGGAAACGGTCGCCGTCCTCCTCCGGGCTGCCGGGAGGGCCGCCCCAGATGTGCTCGCCGCGGTCGATGAAGATCTCCGAGCACGGCCCGCAGGGTCCGGTGTCGCCCATCGCCCAGAAATTGTCCGAGGTCGCGATGCGAATGATGCGGTCGTCGGAAAAACCGGCGATCTTCTTCCAGAAGCCGGCCGCCTCGTCATCCGTGTGATAGACGGTGACCAGCAGCTTGTCCTTGCTCAGCCCGAATTCCCTGGTGATCAGGTTCCAGGCAAGCTCGATGGCGCGCTCCTTGAAATAGTCGCCGAAGGAGAAGTTGCCGAGCATCTCGAAGAAGGTCAGATGACGCGCGGTGTAGCCGACATTGTCGAGATCGTTGTGCTTGCCGCCGGCGCGAACGCTCTTCTGGGCGGTCGAGGCGCGCGAATAGGGCCGCTTCTCCAGGCCGGTGAAGACGTTCTTGAACTGTACCATTCCGGCGTTGGTGAACATCAGCGTCGGGTCGTTGCGCGGCACCAGCGGACTCGACGCGACGATCTCGTGACCCTCCTTGCGGAAGTAGTCGAGAAATGTCGACCGGATTTCGTTCACGCCACTCATGAATGCTGCCTTTTCAGAAGGGCCGCCGGCAAACCGGCGGAAATGGGCTCTGCGTTTTAGAAGATTAGGACTTGGCCTTTTAGCCGCCGCGCTTCACCCTGTCCAGAAACACGGAATTGGTCCAATCCACGGCCTTTGCCGGCCGTTCGAACCGGCCTGTTTTCGCCGCCGAAACGCAAAACCGCCGGCACTGGGCCGGCGGTTTCAAAACGCATTAACGCGGAACTCGATTACTTAAGCCCGAGATAATAGAATGCGATTATGGCCGAACTCCGGCCGACCTCGCGAGTTGTCACATCGCGCCGGATTCCTC
The DNA here is from genome assembly GCF_004022805.1 of Mesorhizobium sp. M7A.F.Ca.CA.002.04.1.1. Lineage (NCBI taxonomy): Bacteria > Pseudomonadati > Pseudomonadota > Alphaproteobacteria > Hyphomicrobiales > Phyllobacteriaceae > Mesorhizobium > Mesorhizobium sp. M7A.F.Ca.CA.002.04.1.1. The sequence goes on from NZ_RZPL01000260.1 coordinate 5,669, forward strand.
CTCGAACCCGTCGTCGCCACCTTCGGAGCCGCCATTCTCAAGGAACTTTTCGGCGATCAGCCCGGCATTCTGTCGGAGCGCCAGCTCGATCTCGCGTGCGGTGTCGGGATTGTCGCGCAGGAACAGTTTGGCATTCTCGCGGCCTTGGCCGAGACGCTGCGAATTGTAGGAGAACCAGGCGCCCGACTTCTCGACCACGCCGGCCTTGACGCCGAGATCGACCAGTTCGCCGGTCTTGGACACGCCTTCACCATACATGATGTCGAACTCGACCACCTTGAAGGGCGGCGCCAGCTTGTTCTTGACCACCTTGACGCGGGTCTGGTTGCCGACGACTTCGTCGCGGTCCTTGACCGAGCCGATGCGGCGGATGTCGAGGCGCACCGATGCGTAGAATTTCAGCGCGTTGCCGCCGGTCGTCGTCTCGGGCGAACCGAACATGACGCCGATCTTCATGCGGATCTGGTTGATGAAGATGACCATGGTGTTGGAGCGCGAGATCGAGGCGGTCAGCTTGCGCAGCGCCTGGCTCATCAGGCGGGCCTGCAGGCCGGGCAGCGAATCACCCATCTCGCCTTCGATTTCGGCACGTGGCGTCAGCGCCGCGACCGAATCGACCACCAGCACGTCGATGGCGCCGGAGCGCACCAGCGTGTCGCAGATTTCCAGCGCCTGCTCACCGGTGTCGGGCTGCGAAATCAGCAGGTTTTCGAGATCGACGCCAAGCTTGCGGGCATAGACCGGGTCAAGCGCGTGCTCGGCATCGACGAAAGCGCAGATGCCGCCCTTCTTCTGGGCTTCGGCCACGGTGTGCAGGGCCAGCGTCGTCTTGCCCGAGCTTTCCGGCCCGTAGATCTCGATGATGCGGCCGCGCGGCAGGCCACCGACGCCAAGCGCGATGTCGAGGCCAAGCGAGCCGGTCGGCACCGTTTCGATCTCGACGACCTGCTCGTTGGCGCCGAGCCGCATGATCGAGCCCTTGCCGAAAGCCCGCTCGATCTGCGACAGCGCCGCATCCAGAGCCTTTGATTTGTCCACTGCCTTGTCCTCTACCAGCCGCAAAGAATTCTGAGCCATGATACATCACCCCTTGGTCGTCAATGAAGGCCGGACAATCCGTAATCCCTGCCTATTTGTACCTTTTTTGTTCTCATTTGGCAAGAGGGATCAAATATCTGAAAAACAAGCAATATCCGGATTTGTTCTTTTTTTGTCCAAGGATTCGATCAGGAATGCACCGCACGTTGGGCCAGACGGCTCGGTTGTTTCGACCTGCCGAATCGCCGCCTTGCATGCGAAGCTCGGTCGCACAGCCTAGCGCTTGTGCGGCTGGAATAACAAAGGTCATATCGCCGGCATGCTGAAATCCGCGAAAATAC
>NZ_RZPL01000261.1:0-7046 GCF_004022805.1 Mesorhizobium sp. M7A.F.Ca.CA.002.04.1.1
TCGCTTCCACATCGACGGCGAGGAACTGACGTTGGAGCCGGCGCTGAACCGTCTGCAGGACGCCGACGGCGAGGTGCGCCGCCGGGCGTCCGAGGCGCTGGCCACGACCTTCCGCAAGAACTTGCGCACCTTCACGCTGATCACCAACACGCTGGCCAAGGACAAGGAGATATCCGACCGCTGGCGTGGCTTCGAGGACATCGCCGATTCACGCCATCTGGCCAACCGCGTCGAGCGCAGTGTGGTGGACGCCTTGGCCTCCGCCGTTCGCGATGCCTATCCGCGCCTCTCGCACCGCTACTACGCGATGAAGGCACGCTGGCTGGGCATGGAGGTGATGAACCATTGGGACCGCAACGCGCCGTTGCCGGATACGCCCCAGGCGATCATCGGCTGGGACGAGGCCAGGAACACCGTGCTGTCCGCCTATCAGCGCTTTTCGCCCGACATGGCCGAGATCGCGCGAACCTTCTTCGACCGCAACTGGATCGACGCGCCGGTGCGGCCCGGCAAGTCGCCTGGCGCCTTCGCGCATCCGACCGTACCGTCGGCGCATCCCTATGTCCTGCTCAACTACATGGGCAAGCCGCGCGATGTGATGACGCTGGCGCACGAGCTTGGCCATGGCGTGCATCAGGTGCTGGCCGGCGGCCAGGGTGCGCTGATGGCCTCGACGCCGCTGACGCTGGCCGAGACGGCATCGGTCTTCGGCGAGATGCTGACCTTCCGCTCGCTGCTCGACCAGACCACCGACCGGCGCGAGCGCAAGGCCATGCTCGCCCAGAAGGTCGAGGACATGATCAACACGGTCGTGCGCCAGATCGCCTTCTATGAATTCGAGCGCAAGGTGCATGCCGAACGCAAGAACGGCGAACTGACCTCCGACAGGCTCGGTCAGTTCTGGCTCGAAGTGCAGGCCGAAAGTCTGGGTCCCGCCATCAAGCTGCGCGAAGGCTACGAGGTGTTCTGGACCTACATCCCGCACTTCATCCATTCGCCCTTTTATGTCTATGCCTATGCTTTCGGCGACTGCCTGGTGAACTCGCTTTACGCGGTCTACCAGAACGCCGAGCGCGGCTTTCAGGACAAGTATTTCGAAATGCTGCGCGCCGGCGGCACCAAACATCATTCCGAGCTTCTGGCGCCCTTCGGGCTCGACGCCACCGATCCCGCCTTCTGGCAGATCGGACTTGGCGTCATCGGTGGCCTGATCGACGAGCTGGAAGCGCTCGACACTTGAAATGCGCCCCCAGGCGTCGCTCTAACAGTTTAGCCGGAATGCATGTTGGGACAGCTCTACTATCGCCCTAAATATCTGTTCTTGAAGTACTCTCCACCGAAGTTTTCCGATAGCTTTCCACAAGCTCTATGATAGCCTTCGCTCCAAGCTCAGCCGGAGCGCATGCGGATCGGCGAGGAGAAATCTCAGCCGGCCGTGGCGCTCAGGCGAACGCGACAACGGCCGTTGGCCATGGGCAAGCAAAGCCGATCGCCGACAGCTCGAACCGAAGCCGGCTGTTCTGCTTACCGCGGAACCACCAAGAGTAGTCCTTCGCCGAAGATCATGACCCACGGCAGACGGATCTGACTGGAGAGAGACAATGGGCACTTTTTTCTACGTGGTCCTGGCGTTCCTGATAGGCGTATTGGTCGGCTGGTTCCTTTGGGGGCGCCTGCGCGGTGAACTCGACAGCTTGCGCGGCGATCTCGACCGTACACGCAGCGAACGCGACAGGCTGCGCACCGACAGCGACCGCCTGACCGGCGAACTCGATGCATGCGGCAAGACCCGCGCCGACCTTGAGCGCCGGCTGCGCGAAGCGTCGGCCGCACCTGCCGCCGGAAGCAGCGCGGCAAAACCGGCAAGCCAGGCGCCGGCGGCCCTGATGTCGACCCCCGCGACGGCCAAATCCGCCACCACAAAGCCCGCGACGGCCAAACCGGCCGCTGCGAAAGCGGTCTCTGCCAAGCCGGCGGCGAAACCCGTCGCCACCAAAACCTCGGCTCCAGCCAAATCCGCAATGAGCAAGCCTGCAACAGTCAAGCCTGCAACAGCCAAGCCTGCAACAGCCAAGCCAGCATCCGGAAAGCCCGACAATCTGCGTCGGCTGATCGGTATCGGTCCGGTCAATGAGAAACTGCTCAAGGCACAAGGCGTCACCAGCTTCGCCCAGATCGCGTCCTGGACAGCGGCCGATATCAAACGGATCGAGGACGTCATGAATTTCGATGGCCGCATCGCGCGCGAACGCTGGATCGAGCAGGCCAAGCTGCTCGCCGCCGGCAACGAGAAGGAATTCGCCAAGCAGTTTCCAACAGCCGGAACCTCCAGCAACAGCTGATCGCCAGGCACGACCTGAAGATTGCAAGCGGCGGCGCCATATCGGCGTCGCCGTTTGCTCTTGGTTCCTGAGTTGGCCCAAAGGTCGGCTTTAAGAGGCAGCGTGCCGTTCCCTCGATTGCGCGCGGGCGGCACCCCATATAGAGCGGTTGATGGCTTCATTGACCGCAGCATTCGGTGCCCATGTCCCTGCCCGCCGCAATTTTTCGCAATGACAAAAGCGCGCGCCAGCTCGTTTTCGACCGGCCGGCCGATATCATCGTGGCGCACGATGCAGGCGATTTCGGGCCGGCTCTGGAAGCAGCACAAGCCGCGCATGATGCAGGCAAATGGCTTGCCGGCTATTTCTCGTATGAGGCGGGCTACCTGCTCGAACCCAAGCTCGTTCCCCTGCTGCCGAATGGACGCCGCGCCCCACTCGTGTGCCTTGGGGTTTTCGATGCCCCGGTCGAACAGGCGGTGCCGCCGCGCAATATGGCGGCGACCAATGGCCCGATCTTCGACGCCCGTGCGACGTGGTCGCCCGAGGATTATGAAAAACGCTTCTCGCGGCTGCACCAGCACATCCGGCAAGGTGATTGCTACCAGGGCAATCTGACCTTTCCCGTGCATGCGCAATGGTCAGGCGAGCCTCTGGCCGCGTTCGATGCGTTGACTGAACGTCAGCCGGTGAAATATGGCGCGCTGATCGCGCTCGGTGAACCCATCGTGCTGTCGCGCTCGCCTGAACTGTTCTTCGAGATCGACGCCGAGGGCATGATCGAGACGCATCCGATGAAGGGAACGGCGCCGCGCGGCGCCACCAAAGCCGAGGACGAACGGCAGAAGATCTTCCTGCGCAATGACGAGAAAAACCAGGCCGAAAACCGGATGATCGTCGATCTCCTGCGCAACGATATCTCGCTGATCAGCGAGGTGGGCACGCTGGACGTGCCGGCGCTGTTCCGCATCGAGACTTACCCGACCGTGCATCAGATGGTGAGCGACGTCAGGGCCAAACTGCTGCCGGGTCTCTCTATCCGCCAGATCTTTGCGGCGCTGTTTCCTTGCGGTTCGATCACCGGCGCGCCTAAGATCCGTGCCATGGAGATCCTGCGCGACCTGGAAGGCACGCCCCGCGATGCCTATTGCGGCGCCATAGGCTGGATCGCACCCGGCGGCCCGATGCGCTTTTCCGTGGCGATCCGCACCATCTCGCTCTTTTCGGGCGGCGAGGCCGTCTACAATGTCGGAGGCGGCGTCGTCTTCGATTCGACGGCGCAGGAGGAGTATCAGGAGTGTCTGCTGAAAGCGCGCTTCGCGACGGGAACACCGCCGACTTTCAGTTGATCGAGACCATGCGCTGGGAACCCGGCTCGGGCTTCCTGCGCTTCGATCGTCATCTTGCGCGCCTCTATGGCTCGGCGGCGGAACTCGGCTTCCGCTGTGATCCAGGCACGGTCGGCGAGGCGCTGAGCAGCGCGGTCGGCGGTTCCGGCGTTGCCACGCGCACGCGTCTCGTCCTGTCGCACGATGGCGAGGTGACGGCCTCTGCGCAGCCTTATGAACCGCTCGCCGCCGACAAAGTCTGGATGCTGCGGCTGGCGCGGACGAGGCTCGATTCGAACGACACGCTGCTGCGCCACAAGACCAGCCGGCGACAGCTTTACACGCGTGCCCGTGCCGAACACCTCATCACGCAGGCCGACGAGGTGCTTATGGCCAACGAGCGTGGCGAGATCTGTGAAGGCACGATCACCAATGTCTTTGCCGATGTCGGCGACGGCGTGCTGGCGACGCCCCGGCTCGATTGCGGCCTGCTGCCTGGCGTATTGCGCGCGCAGCTTCTGGATGAAGGCCGCGCCCGCGAAGCGATCTACAGCTTGGACGATCTGAAATCCGCCAAGTCCCTGTTCGTCGGCAATTCGCTGCGCGGACTGATCCCGGCAAGACTGACCTGAGACATGACGTCCCCAAAACATACGCTGCCCACCCACACGCCCTATGACGGCTCGTCGAAACTGTTCAGCATCGGGCTGAAGCCGCTCGACCCGGCGGCCTGGATCGAGGTCGACGGCCATCTGCTGCCGTATCTCGCCGAAAAGCACCGGCTCTATGCCGAAATCCCAGAGCGCGTTTTCGTCGAGGAGGACGGCACGCGCGACGCCCAGCAGGAAGTGCTCGACTTGCTCGCCGCGCATCTCCCGGAGAGGTTCCCCGAAACCCATCGGCTCGGCGGATCAGGCGTCGAGGTGGCGGGCGCGGCGAGCCGTCTGCCTGCTTCCCTCGCCGATGCGCCGCTGGCCAAAGCCTCACTGCTCGTCCAGGAAGACCTGATCCTGATGCGCAGCAGTGACAGCGGCTGGCGGCTGGTCGCCGGCTCGCTCTGCTTTCCCTCCTCCTGGTCGCTCCTGGAAAAGTTCGGCAAGCCGCTGCAGGACATCCACGCGCCGGTGCCGGGTTTCGGCCCGGGCACGCGTCCGGCGGAACTCATCAACCGGATGTTCGATGGCCTCCAGGGGCAGGCCGTCGAGCGCTACAACTGGTCGATCCAGGCCGACAACGCGCTCTACCATCCGCTCTCCGACCTGCAGCGCATCGACCGCGCCACCAACCGGCCGTCGCGCTTTCCCGATGGCGACATCGACGCCCATGCCTTCATTCGCGTCGAGCGGCAAACCCTACGCAAACTGCCTGTTTCACGCGATATCCTGTTCACCATCCGCATCCATCTCGATCCGCTCGCCGTGCTGGCCAGGCACCCTGATCGGGCGAAGCTCGCGGTGTCTTTCGCCGCCCAGCTCGAAGCACTCGATCTCGCCCAGCTCGACTACAAGGGCCTGACATCGGACCGTGATCGGCTGATGACGGTCCTTAACCACATGGCCAATGACGACTGATCGCTGGTTGGCGCTTTTCGCTGGTTTGTGACAATGATCTGTGATGTAGCGCATGGCCGCCGGGCAAAGATGCCCGGTTTTGTGTGTGCGTTTTCCCAGTTTCCTGGGCTTTGAAGGAGTGCTCGATAAAATGGCGAATGAAAACTGGCCCGTTTACGGTGAGATCAGCGGCCCTGTCGTGATGATCGGCTTCGGCTCGATCGGCCGGGGAACGCTGCCGCTGATCGAACGCCATTTCAAGTTCGACAAGTCGCGCATGACGGTTATCGATCCGCGCGACACCGACCGCAAGCTGCTCGACGAGCGCGGCATCACCTTCGTCCAGGAAGCGGTGACCGAGAAGAACTACAAGAAGCTCCTGACCCCGCTTCTGACCAATGGCGGCGGCCAGGGCTTTTGCATCAACCTGTCGGTTGATACCGGCTCGGTGGACCTGATGCGGCTCTGCCGCAAGCTCGGCGTGCTCTACATCGACACCGTCGTCGAGCCGTGGCTCGGCTTCTATTTCGACGCCAAGGCCGATAACGCCAGCCGCACCAATTACGCGCTGCGCGAGTCGCTGCTCAAGGAAAAGCACGACAAGCCCGGCGGCGCCACGGCGGTCTCCACCTGCGGCGCCAATCCAGGCATGGTCTCGTGGTTCGTCAAGCAGGCGTTGGTCAATCTCGCCACCGATCTTGGCCTGGAGTTCTCGGAGCCCGCGCAGGACGATCGCGAGGGCTGGGCCAAGCTGATGAAGAAGGCCGGCGTCAAGGGCATCCACATCGCCGAACGCGACACCCAGCGCACCAAGAAGCCGAAACCGATGGATGTGTTCTGGAACACATGGTCGGTCGAAGGCTTCATCTCCGAGGGCCTGCAGCCCGCGGAACTTGGCTGGGGCACACACGAGACATGGATGCCGAAGAACGCCAAGAAGCACAAGCACGGCTCGAAGGCAGCCATCTACCTGGAGCAGCCGGGCGCCAACACGCGCGTGCGCTCGTGGTGCCCGACGCCCGGCGCGCAATACGGCCTGCTGGTGACGCATAACGAGGCGATCTCTATCGCCGATTTCTTCACCGTGCGTTCGAAGAAGGGCAAGGTGCATTACCGCCCGACCTGCCACTATGCCTATCATCCCTGCAACGACGCGATGCTGTCGCTTGACGAGATGTTCGGCGCCGCCGGCAAGCCTCAGCCGGTGCATCATGTGCTCGACGAGAACGAGTTGATCGACGGCGTCGACGAACTCGGCGTGCTGCTCTACGGCCACGACAAGAATGCCTACTGGTACGGCTCGCAGCTGTCGCTCGCCGAGGCGCGCAAGCTGGCCCCCTACCAGAATGCCACCGGCATGCAGGTCACCTCGGCGGTGCTCTCGGGCATGGTCTGGGCGCTGGAGAATCCCGAGGCCGGCATCGTCGAAGCCGACGAGATGGACTACAGGCGGTGCCTGGAAGTGCAGTCCCAGTATCTCGGACCGGTCAAGGGCTACTACACCGACTGGACGCCGCTCGATAACCGTCCCGGCCTGTTCCCGGAAGACCTCGACCGGAACGACCCGTGGCAGTTCCGCAACATCCTTGTGCGATAGCAGCACCGCCCACCTGCCTCACTGCCTTGCAATCGCCCGGAAATCGGGCGATTGAAGGGATGCGGACCATAGCGATACGTATTCATCTGGACGCACGTCGCTCTGGAAACTTGGATGCACGCCTCGTGCTTGTCGAAAATCGATTTCCGATTTTTGGGCCGAAGCGAGAGGAGAGGATTTTCACATGATCATTGCGCGCAAAATTCTTTCGATGAGCGTGGCGGGTGCCATTGCGGCGATGCTCGCCGCC
>NZ_RZPL01000262.1:0-7024 GCF_004022805.1 Mesorhizobium sp. M7A.F.Ca.CA.002.04.1.1
TCGTGTCGAGGACCGCCGATGCGGTCAAGAGCGTGTTTGCCAATCTCTGAGATCGACTATGAATGCCATGACCAGACCCCTCCCCGCCACCATGGCCGCCGTGCTGCTTGTCGGGCACGGCGGGCCGGAAAAACTCGTCTACCGCAGCGATGTGAAAGTGCCCGCGCCTGCGCCAGGTGAAGTGCTGGTCAAGGTCAGCGCTTGCGGCATGAACAACACCGATGTCTGGGTGCGCCAGGGCGCCTATGGCACGGAGGAGGACGCTGCCGCCGTGTCGACATGGCGGCGCCAGGGCAACACGCTTGTTTTCCCGCGCATCCAGGGCACCGACACCGTCGGTACCATCGCCGCCGTCGGCGAAGGCGTGTCGCCGGAGCGTATCGGCGAACGGGTGATGGTCGATTTCTCCATCTACAATCGCGACGACGATTCGCTCGCCGACATCGACTATATGGGCCATGGCCGCGACGGCGGCTACGCCGAATACCAGGCCGTGCCGGCCGAGAATACGCATGTCGTCGATACCGACATGAGCGACGTCGAACTCGCCACCTTCTGCTGCGCTTACCTGACCGGCGAACAGATGCTGGAGCGCGCCGGCTTGAAGGCCGGCGAGCGCGTGCTGGTCACCGGCGCCTCGGGCGGCGTCGGTTCCGGCATCGTGCAACTGGCACGGGCGCGCGGCGCCATTCCCTATGCCGTCGTCGGCAAGGGCAAGGAACAGGCGGTGCTGGACATCGGCGCCGAGGCGGTCATCACCCGTGGCGTCGCAGACCTGCCGCAAGCCGTGATTGAAGCGACCGGCGGCCAACCGATCGACGTGGTGGCCGACCTGGTCGGCGGCGCGATCTTCAACGACCTCTTGCGTATTCTCAGGCCCGAAGGCCGCTACACGACCGCCGGCGCGATTGCCGGTCCGGTCGTGCAACTCGATCTCAGGACCATGTATCTCAAGCAGTTGCAGTTGCATGGTTCGAGCCAGGGCACGCGCGCGGATTTCCGTCGCATCGTTGGTTACATCGAGGCGAAGAAAATCCGGCCGCTGGTCGGTGGCGTCTACAAGCTCTCCGATTTCCACCATGCGCAGGCGGATTTCATTGCCAAGGATTTCGTCGGCAAGCTGGTGGTGGTGCCGGATGCCATGTGGGGTTCGGCTGGCTGAACACTCTATGCCTCAACCCTGCTGGGCCGCCCTCAACAGCATGCCGAACAGGTCGCGCGGTTCGTCGGGGTCGGCCAGCATGTCGAGTTCCTGGTAGAGGCCGGTCGACTTCAGCTGATCCCTGACATAGCGCAGCGCCGAAAAATCCTCGATGGCGAAGCCGACCGAATCGAACAGCGTGATCTGGCCGGAATCGCGCCGGCCTTGCACGGCGCCTGACATCACCTGCCACAACTCGATCACCTCATGATCCGGCGCAAGCTGCTGGATCTCGCCCTCGATGCGGGTCTGCGGCGGGTATTCGACGAAGATGTCTGAGCGCAGCAGGATATCGCGATGCAATTCGGTCTTGCCGGGACAGTCGCCGCCGACCGCGTTGATGTGCACGCCGGAGCCGACCATGTTGTCTGTGAGGATGGTGGCGTACTGCTTGTCGGCGGTGACGGTGGTGATGATGTCAGCCCCCTCGACCGCCTCCTGCGCGGTGCCGCAGGCGACCATGTCGAAGCCGAGACCGGCGAGATTACGGATGCATTTTTCGGTGGCCGAGCGGTCGATATCGTAAAGCCTCAGCCTGTCGACGCCGAGCAGCGCCTTGAAGGCCACCGCCTGGAATTCGGCCTGGGCGCCGTTGCCGATCAGCGCCATGCAGCTGGAGCCGGCCGGCGCCAGGTACTTGGCGGCCAGAGCCGACATCGCCGCCGTGCGCAGCGCCGTCAGGATGGTCATTTCGGACAGCAATACCGGGTAGCCATTGTGGACGTCGGCGAGCATGCCGAAGGCGGTCACGGTCTGGCGTCCCTCGCGCATGTTCTTGGGATGGCCGTTGACATATTTGAAGCCGTAGACTTCGCCGTCGCTGGTCGGCATCAGTTCGATGATACCCTCGGCGCTGTGCGAGGCGACGCGCGGCGTCTTGTCGAACAGCTCCCAGCGGCGGAAATCATTCTCGATGTAGCCGGCGAGTTCGACGAGGAAGCGTTCGACGCCGATCTTCAGCACCAGCTTCATCATATGATCGACGCTGACGAAGGGCACGATGTTGAGATTGGGGATCATTTTTTCTTATCCTTGCCGCATGCAGGCGCTCAGTCCTGGCGATGCGCGTTGTGTGCCTTCATCATTGTTGCCAGCGCCGGATCGTTTTGCTCCAGCACCCTGATGGCTCCGCCTGTGTCGTAGAGGCGCTCATCCTGGCCCATCTTGAACTTGGCTTCGAGCCGCCCGATCGGCAGGTCAAACCCTATGATACCAGGTATGCGCCGCTCCATGCCGCCTGGTCCGAGCTCACGCATGCCCCAGCGATCGTCGCGATCCTTCTCCAGCACGTCGACAAGCTGCAGGAGATGCCGGGCGGTGCCGTGATCGTCGAGCGGCACCGGATGCCCATGACAATGCACGACGGCAAAGTTCCAGGTCGGCGCGCTGTCGCGCACCGGATTGCGCGGATACCAGGACGGCGAGATGTAGCCATGCGGGCTGTGGAAGACAGTGATCGTCTCCCTGCCTTCGCTGATCAAGGTGCTGTGCGGATTGGCCCGGGCGAGATGCGAGATCAGCGTTCCGTTTTCACCCCGCGCGCGATCGAGCACGAAGGGAAGATGAGAGACGACAAGGCCCTGCGGTCCCGCTGTCACCACCGTGGCAAAGGCCGCGGCCTCGATCAGGCCGAACACCTCGTCGCGCGACAGTGGCGCGAACTCGGGCTTGGTATACATCAGGTCAGCTTCGCTGGGCGCGAACCGCCGGGATCAGGCCTTGCGGGCGAACCAGCAGCACGGCGATGACGCCCGACAGCACGATGGCGTCGCGATAGGGCGCGATCGCTCCCGGCAATGTCGCTTGCAGCAGCACCTCGATGATGCCGAGCAGGAAGCCGCCGGCGACAGCACCGGGCAAGCTGCCGAGCCCGCCGACGACGGCGGCGATAAACGCCTTCAGCACCGGCGTGAAACCCATCAGCGGGTCGACCGAGGCACGCTGCGCCACCCACAGCATGGCCGCCAGCCCGGCGAGCAGGCCGGAGAGCAGGAAGGCGGTGGCGATGATGCGGCTGGCCGGAATGCCCATCAGGCGCACGACGTCGAAATCCTCCGCTGCGGCACGCATCGCCGTCCCGGTCACCGAGCGGCGCAGGAAGACTTCCAGCGCAATCAGCGCCAGTGCGGAGACGACGATGGAGATGCTGGGACCGACGCCGATGGTGAAATCGCCGAAGGAGAAAGCGCCGGTCATCCAGCCAGGCATGGCGACAGCCTGCGGCCGCGCCGAAATGCCGTTCTGGAAGACGACCTTCAGCAGGCTGGAGACAGCGAAGCTGGTCAGCAACAGACTGGTGACGCTGGCGCCGCGCATCGGCCTGAACGCGATGCGCTCCATGGCGACAGCGGCGAGCGCGCCGCAGGACACGGCGACAAGCACCGCCACCGGGAACGGAAAGCCAAGCACCAGCGAGGCCAGCAGCGCATAGCCCGACAGCGTCATCAGTTCGCCATGGGCGAAGTTGATCAGGCCGACGATGGAAAAGACGATCGCCAGCCCGAGCGCCAGCAGCGCATAGACGCCGCCGAGGCTCACCGCATTGATGATCTGCTGCGCGATCATGCTTCTTAAGCTCCTAGATAGGCCTGGCGGACGAGGTCCGAAGAGGCGAGTTCTTTTGCCCTGCCCGACAGCACCACTTCGCCATTGGCGAGCACGACGGCGCGGTCGGCGATTTCGAGCGCCAGCGCCACATTCTGTTCGACCAGAAGGATGGTCAGGCCCTTGCGGCGCAGTTCGGCGATCAGGTCGAAGACGGTGTCGATCAGTTGCGGGGCAAGGCCGAGCGAGGGCTCGTCGAGCAGGATCATGCGCGGCTTGCCCATCAGCGCGCGGGCGATGGCCAGCATCTGCTGTTCGCCGCCCGACAGATTGCCGCCCTTGACGCGGTGGTAGCGGCGCAGGATCGGGAACAGCTCCAGCATCTCCTCTTCGCGCAGCCGCGCCTCGGCCGCCGGCTGATGCACCGCGCCGCCGAGACGCAGATTGTCGGCCACCGTCAGGCTGGCGAAGATGCGGCGGCCTTCCGGAACCAGCGCGACGCCCTTGCGGGCGATCGCCTCCGGCGCCAGGCCGGTGATGTCGACACCGTCGAAGACCACCTTGCCCGATGCCGCCGGCACCAGCCCGGCGACGGCGCCGAGCGTCGAGCTCTTGCCGGCACCGTTGGCGCCGACCAGGGCGATGATCTCGCCGCTGTCGACGGCGAGGTCGACGCGGCGCACCGCCTCGACCTCGCCGTACCGGATTTTCAGGGCTTCGACGCTCAGCATGACATCACGGCGCCGGAACGTCGGCGGCTTCGGGGATCAGGGTCTCGACATGCTTGCCTTCGCCGCCCTCGTAGCGCATCAGCGCCACTGGCCGCAGCGGCATGCGGTCGGTGCCGGCATAGGTGATCTTGCCGGTGATGCCCTCGAAATCCTTGAGGCCGGCGATGGCGTCGCGGATCGCCTTCGGGTCGTCGGAGCCGGCCGTCTTGACCGCCTGGTCGAGGATCAGGCCGATCTCGTAGCCATTGACCTCATAGGTCGATTCCGGCGCATGGCCGGCATATTTGGTGAAGGCGGCGTTGAAGGCTTCGAGCTTGCTGCCCGGCTCGGCATAGCCGGCCGCGGTGTAGACGACGCCGTCGACCAATTTGCCGAGCGCCTTGATGGTCGGCGTACCGATGGCATCGGCTCCATAGACCGGGATGGTGACGCCGGCGCCGCGCAATTGCTGGATGAAGGCTGGGAAATCGGGCTCATAGGCCGCCGTCATGATCAGGTCGGGCTTATCGGCCAAGCCCTTGATGTTGGTGATCTCGGCGGAAAAGTCGGGCTGGCCCATGCTGAAAGTGCCGCGGCCGACAATGGTGCCGCCCTTCTTCTCGAACACCTTGCCGAAATATTCCGGCAGATTGGCGGTGTAGGTGGAGTCCGGCGAGGTCAGCAGGAACACCTTCTTCTTGCCTTCGGAGACGGCGAAGTCGGCAACCGCCGTCGCCTGTACATTGTCGGCGGGATAGGTGCCGAACATGACATCGCCGACCGCGCCGGTGAGCACCGGGGCGGAGCCGCACAGCGTCAGGGTCGGAATGCCGAGAGGCTGGGTCAGCTGGCCGGCGGAAATCGAGGGATCGGCATCGCACGGCGTGATCATGATCTTGGCGCCGGCATCGATCAGCTCCTGCGCGACCGTGGCGGTCTGCGCGGTGTCGGAGCGGGTGTCCTTGATCAGCAGCTTGACGGTGTATTTGCCGCCGAACCCGCCCTTGGCGTTGAGTTCGTCGAGCGACATGCGCAGGCCGGCAAGTGCCGGCTGGTCGTAAGGGGCAAGACCGCCTGTCTGCGCGGTCGCGGCACCGATGATGATCTCCTCGGCGCTGGCCGTCGAAATGGTGGCGATGCCGAACACGGCAGCGCAGAAGGCGGCGCGATGGAGGCGATAGAGGCTTGGCATGTCGGTTCTCCTTCTGGATTTTTGTCGTTGGTCGTTGCGGTCTATGCGGTCTGGTTTTCAGGCGTTGCGGTCTTGGCGAGCGCCGTGCGGCTGCCGAGATAGGCGGCGATCACGGCGGGGTTCTTCTGAACGTCGCCCGGCGTGCCGTCGGCGATGACGCGGCCATGATCGATGACGACAATGCGTTCGCACAGGTTCATCACCAGCCTCATGTCGTGCTCGATCAGGACGACGCCGATGCGGCGCTCGGTGCGGACTGTCGAGAGGATGGAAACCAGTTCGGCGGTCTCGACGGCGTTCATGCCGGCGGCCGGCTCGTCCAGCAGCAGGAAGCGCGGCTTCAACGCCAGCGCACGTGCCACTTCCAACCGGCGTCGCTGGCCATAGGCAAGCCTGGCGGCCGGCTGATCGGCAAATCTCTCCAGCCCCATGCGCGCAAGTTCACCCATTGCCGCCGCCTCGGCATGGACGAGATCAGGCTCTACCTGGCGTGCGGCGACGACGACGTTTTCCAGCACCGTCATGTGCGGGAAGACGCGGATGTTCTGGAAGGTGCGGGCAACGCCGGAGCGCGCGAAGCGGAAGGCAGAAGCCTGCCGCACCGCGCCACCCACCGACACGGTACCGGCACTTGGCTTGACATCACCGGCCAGCATGTTGAGCAGCGTCGTCTTGCCGGCGCCATTGGGGCCGATGATACCGGTGATGCTGTCCGTTTCGAAACTCAGGCTGACGTCGTCGACAGCAACGACGCCGGCATAACGGCGCGACAGACGCTCGGCGGAGAGCCGGTCACTCTCGACACGCTGCGGAGGTGCCGCCGAAGCCGTCACGGCCTGACGTCCGGGCCGGCGCAGCAGGTTCAGCTCACGCTCGCCGAACAGGCCGGTCGGGCGTCGCCAGATGACCAGGATCATGGCGATGGCAAGCACGCCCTGGGTCAAGCCGAACAGGACAGGCAGATGCAGGCTGAGCACTTCGCCGCCGCCTTCGAAGCGGCGTACCACTTCGACCAAAACGATGGTGACGATGACGCCGGCGAAAGCGCCGAGCGACGAGGTCATGCCGCCGACGATCAGCATGGCAAGCATGGTGAAGCCCAGGTCGAAATAGAAATCGCGCGGTGAAAACGCACCCAGAAACTGCGCCATCATGGCGCCGGCAGCCATGGCGGCGACGACACCCGCCACCCAGGCGGCCAGACGCGCCGTGCGTTGGTCGACGCCGACGGCGGCCGCACCACGCTCGTCATTGGCGGCGGCTCGGCTGGCAAGGCCGAAAGAGGTTTCGCGAAACAGCCTCGCCGCCACCAGCGCCACCGAAGCGACTGCGGCAGCGGTCCACAGCCCGACCTCACGCGGCACGCCGTAGAAAGGC
>NZ_RZPL01000263.1:0-7023 GCF_004022805.1 Mesorhizobium sp. M7A.F.Ca.CA.002.04.1.1
GCACCGGGCTGTACCAGTAGAAGTCACGGCTCTTCTGCTGGACGATGGCCGGATTGTCGTCGACCTTCAGGCCTTCGAGATCGCGTTTGAGCGCCGAAACATCCATCATTCCACCATCAGTTCGTCGAGTTCGGCATAATCTGGCAATTGGCGGTCGATCGCCTTGCCGCCGCGCACCACGATGCGATCCGATTCGGGCCGCGACAGCAATTCCGTCCAGCTTCGGCCTTTGAACACGATGAAATCGGCATCACCGCCGGCAGCCAGCGTGCCGAAGCCATCAAACCGCATCACCTTGGCCGGCGTCGCGGTGACCGCTTGCGGCCAGTCGGCGACCGGATGATCGAAATGCAGGATGCGCGTCGCCATGCGGTAGACCTCCAGCATGTCGAGATCGCCATAGGCATAGAAGGGATCACGCGTGTTGTCGGAAGCAACCGCCACCGGAATGCCCCTCGCCTTCATCTCGTGCAGCAGCGTCACGCCACGCCAGCGTGGCGTGGTGCCGTCGGCGCGCCGGTCCTGCAGATAGAGATTGCACATCGGCAGCGAGACGACGGCGAGCCCCGCTTTCGCCACCTTGTCCAGCGTGTCGAGCACGTCGAGATCCGGCTGGCGCGCCAGCGAGCAGCAATGGCCGACGAGGATCTTTCCTTCGAAACCGTTCCACAGAGCGGCCTCGGCGATCTTCTTCAGCGATATGGCGGAAATGTCGTTGGTCTCGTCGGCATGGAAATCGAGATCGAGGCCATGCTTGATGGCCTGCGCGAAGACGTGATCGAGCAGCTCTTCGAGGTCCGGCGCCATATAGGTGACGACACCGAGCACGCCCTTTGCCGCGGCAACCCTCTTTGCCAGCCTGTCGAACCACTTTTTGTTGCGCACGCCTTCGACGCCGAGCAGGCAGGCGCCCTGCAACTCGATGCGGCCGCGCCATTCCTCGCGCATCGCCTCGAACGCCGGCCAGGAGATTTCCTCCTGCGGCGCGACGCTGTCGATGTGGGTGCGCAGCGCCCTTGTGCCATGGGCGTAGGCGCAGCGCAGCGAGAAATCCATCCGCCGCGCCAAATCCTCGGCGCTCCAGCGTGCCACACGATCGGCATCGGCGGCATTCAGCGCGCCCATGAACGTGCCGTCGGGATTGGGCTTTCGCGGCCAGATATGGCCCTTGTCGATATGCGTGTGGCAGTCGACGAAGCACGGCAGCACGATGCGACCGCCGAGATCGACGGCGTCGGCAGACGCTTTCAATCGGCCATGCGCGGCGATGTTGGAAATCTTGCCGTCGGCGACAGTGACGTCGGCAAGCGCGAAGCCATCGCTATCGGGGACAGCAGCGAGCCCCGGTGTCAGGGACGCGTGAAGCCTGACGTTGGTAAGCCGGTATGAACCAGTGTTGGGAATCAAGGCCTAGCGCTCCTGCTTCAGCGCGCTTTCATGCCAGCGCCGCAAGATGAGATGCGATATCAGCGACAGCACGAGGAAGATCAAAATGCCGGTCAGCGAGATCAGGAACAGCGCCGCGAACAGCCGCGGCGCGTTGAGCCGGTAGCCGGCCTCGATGATGCGCGAGGCAAGGCCGGACGACTGGCCGGTGGTACCGGCAACGAACTCGGCCACCACGGCGCCGATCAGCGACAGGCCGCCGGCGATCTTCAACCCGCCGAGGAAATAGGGCATCGCCGCCGGCAGCCTGAGATAGCGCAATTGCTGCCAGCGCGTCGCGCCGTTGAGCTTGAACATATCGCGCAGATTGCGGTCGACGGAGTTGAGGCCAAGCGTGGTGTTGGACAGGATCGGAAAGAAGGCGACGATCCAGGCGCACAGCAGAAGCTTGGTCGTCTGGTCGTTCACATAGATGTTGATCAGCGGAAAGATCGCCACGATCGGCGTCACCTGCAGCACGATGGCGAAGGGGAAGAACGACATCTCGACCCATTTCGACTGCGCGAACAGCACCGCCAGCCCGACCCCGCCTATGACCGCCAGAGCCAAGCTGAGAAAGGTGATGCGCAAGGTGACCAGCAGCGAGGAAAACAGCAGGCCGGCATCGTTGTAGAGCGTCCACAGCACCACGCCGGGACGCGGCAGGATGTATTGCGGGATCTCGTTCCACACGCAGATGCGATCCCACAGCCAGATCGCCAGGATCATGATCGCCAGCGGCAGCACCCAGCGGCCGATCCGTTCGAACCGCGCCTGGCGCACGCGGCGTGCTTCCTCGGGGTCGAGTTCGAGCACGCGCTCGTCAATGGCCGTCATAATGCGCGCCTGCTGTTGAGTTGATGGCCTTGACCAGCACGTCGGAAGCCTGACGGCACAGTGCCGCATAGTCTGGCGAGGTGCGAAACGCCTCGTCGCGCGGATAGGAGGCCTCGATGGCGAGTTCGTCGAACACCCTGCCCGGCCGCGCCGCCATGACGACGACGCGGTTGGACAGGAACACGCTTTCGAAGACACTGTGGGTGACGAAGACGACGGTGAACCGTTCGTCCTGCCACAGTTCCAGGAGATCGTTGTTGAGCTTGAAGCGGGTGATCTCGTCGAGTGCCGCGAACGGTTCGTCCATCAGCAGCACGCGCGGTTTGGTCACCATGGCGCGCGCTATGGATACGCGCATCTTCATGCCGCCTGACAGTTCGCGCGGCACCGCGTTTTCGAAGCCGGTCAGGTGAACCCGCGCCAACATCTCCGTTACCGCCGGTGTCGCCTTGGCGTGCGAAATGCCTTTCAGCCGAAGCGGTAGCCAGACATTGTCGAAAACATTGGCCCAAGGCAGCAGCGTCGGCTCCTGGAAGACGAAGCCGATGTTCGAGCGGTCGAGCGAGCCGCCACCGCGCCAATCGAGCACGCCGGAAGTTGGCGTCGACAGGCCGGCGATCAGCCGCAGCGCCGTCGACTTGCCGCAACCCGACGGCCCGAGCAGGCTGACGAAATCGCCTTCCCGGATGGTCAGGTCGACGTCGCTGAGCGCCGTCACGCCGTTGGAGAACACCTTGCCGACGCCCTTCAGCGCCAGGAGCGTCGGGGCCGCACCCGACGCAGCCGGCGCTTGCGCCACTTTTTCCCTTATCATTCCGGGGCGGCCTATTTCTTCAGCTCGAGCCCGACGCCTTTGTTGATGAAGGTCAGCGTGTAGGCCTTCTTGATGTCGATGCCGGCTGGCGTGACCTTAGCCTTTACCATCTTGTCGTAGAAACTCTTGATCCGCGCGTCGGTCATGGCGCCGATGCCGAGCTTTTCGGTGTCGCCGGAATCGGCCAGGCCGAACTTCTTCATCTGCTCGATCGAGAACGCGATCTGCTCGTCGCTCATGTCGGGATTGTCTTTCTTGATCATGTCGTTGGCGGCTTTGTTGTCGCCGTAGAGATATTTGTACCAGCCCTTGGCCGAGCCATCGACGAAGCACTGGACCACCTCCGGCTTCTTGTCGATCGTGTCCTGCATCACTTCGATCGTCGTCGAATATGTGTCCCAGCCATAGTCGGCGAGCAGGAACTGGTTCGGCACGAAGCCGCCTTCCTTCTGGACCGCGAACGGCTCTGAGGTGACGTAGCCCTGCTGGATCGACTTCTTGTTGGCGAGGAAGGGAGCGGTGTTGTAGGTGTAGGGCGCGCGTTTGGAGGCGTCGAAGCCGAGTTCGATGACCATCCACTGGAAGAAGGTCTGCACGCCCTCGTCGCCCAATATGTACTGGTCGGCGTTCTTCAGGTCCTCCCATTTGTCGAGCCCCTCGCCGGGGTGGGACATGATGACCTGCGGGTCCTTCTGGAAATCCGCCGCCACCACGCGCATCGGTATGCCTTGCTGGACCGCATCGAAGGCCGACAGCAGATTGCCGCCCATGTAGAAATCGATCTTGCCGGCCAGCAGCATCGGCCGGCCGCTGACTTGCGGACCGCCCTGCATGATGGTGACGTCGAGGCCGCAGGCGGCGTAGGTGCCGTCCGCCACGGACTGGTAATATCCGCCATGTTCCGGCTCGGCCAACCAGTTGGTGCCGAAGGTGACTTTCTCATTCGCAGCCGCACCCAGCGTGCTGGCTGCAAGCAGGGCCACAACCGCCACCGAGATCTTCTGTTTTCCGTACATCGACACCACCCTCTGTTTGCTCCGGCGCGCCACGCGCCAGGCTCGACACCAAAGATTCAAGAAGCAAGACACATGCCACCGGCGTCTGGCGCCGGGACCGCCCGCTTGAAAGACGTTGCCATGCCAAGCGCGAACGGGTCATGCTGTACGGAAGGCATCGTGCCTATTTTTTGAACGGCTGTCCACAATCGCCCGGGCAACATGCACCGCCATCTTGAAGGTGTAATGAGTCCGGCTTTAGGTGGCGGCATCCAGGAGATTGCCATGTTCAAATTCCTCACCCCGAAGTCCATCAAGCCGCCCTTTGCCCGCTACAGTCACGGCGTCGAGGTGCCGGCCGGCAAGCGGCTTGTGCTGTGCTCGGGCCAGGTCGCCATCACCGCCGACGACCTGATTCCCGAAGACGCCGGAGCGCAGGCCGAACTCTGCTTTCAAAACATCGCGGCGATTCTCGGCGAAGCCGGCCTGGGTCTCAGGGATATCGTGCGCATCAACGCCTATGTCACCGACCGCGCGCATCTGCGGCCCTATATGGACGTCCGCGACCGGCTGTTTTCGAGCCCCGCGCCAGCGTCGACATTGATGATTGTTTCCGGCTTTGCCCGGCCCGAATTCAAGGTCGAAATCGAGGCCATCGCGGCGGGGTGATCGACAGGCCGCCCGTCCCGCGCTAGGTCTGCCTGACCATTGAAGAGGCATGACATGACCGTACCCAAAAGACGCGTGTGGTGGGGCGACTACCGGACCACCGAATACGCCTCGATCGATCCCGAGGCGACCATCGCCGTGCTGCCAGTGGCGGCGATCGAGCAGCATGGGCCGCATCTGCCTGTTTCGACCGACACGTCGATCATGAACGGCATGCTCGACACGGTCATTTCGCGCCTGCCCGACGATCTCGACATCCGCATCCTGCCGGTGCAGGCCGTGGGCAAATCCAACGAACACCTGCATGCGCCGGGCACCCTCACTCTGCCGGCAACCACGCTGATCGAAGCCTGGACCGAGCTTGGCCTGTCGATCGCGCGCGCCGGTGTGCGCAAGCTGATCGTGGTCAATTCGCATGGCGGCAACGAGGAGATCATGGGCATCGTCACGCGCGAATTGCGCGTGCGCGAAAAGATGCTGGCGGTGAAGACCAGCTGGCAGCGTTTTGGCCGTCCGGCCGGCATGTATACCGAACTGGAGGACCGTCACGGCATCCATGGCGGCGATGTCGAGACCTCGCTGATGCTGCATTTCCGGCCGGACCTCGTGGACATGGGCAAATCAGACAATTTCGTTTCCAATGTCGCCAAGGCCGAAAAGGAATTTTCGCTGCTGCGCCACACCGGCACCCACGCCTTCGCCTGGATCGCCAGCGATCTCAACCCGAACGGCGTCGTCGGCGACGCCAGCATCGCGACGGCGGAGAAGGGCCGGCTGACGGCAGAATATCAGGCCGACGGCTTCATCAGCCTGCTGCAAGATGTGCGCAAGGCGAAGCTCGCGGAGTGGTTGACGTAGCCTCCAAACCAGTGGCAAGCGCTGTCATCGCTATTCCAGATCCTCTTGAACAAACGAGGCGATGGAGGAGGCGGATCAGACGAACAACGATATGGGGGCAAAGCTAGCTGTCGATCCTCAGCGCAAAGGGCGTGCCTTCAAAGGCGTCCGCGCCGCGCCCGATCGATTCGATCGCCTCGACCATGCGGCCGTTGCGCTCAAGCAACGCATCGGCCACGGCGATCAGTCGCGGATTGGGCGTTGCCGAAGGCGACAGCGCCCGCAGCGTCCGCGCCAATTCGGCCTCGTCACGCTTCGGCGCCAGTGCTGCCGCGATGATATAGGCCGAAGCCGTCGAGCGGCTGATGCCGGCATAGCAATGCACGAGCATCGGCCTTGCCCGGTCCCACCGGCGCGCGAAATCGAGCAGATTGCGGACATGGTCTTCGCCCGGCATGGTCATGCCGTCCTGCGCCACCGCGATGTCGTGCATGACCAGATGCAGGTGGTTTTCCCTCGAGATCGAGGCCGGCCGCACCACCTCCGTTCCGGCGGCGAGCAGCGAAAGCATGCGGTCGGCGCCGGTCCTGGCCACCGTTTCCTCGATCTTTGCAAGCGAGCAGACATGGATCATCGTTTTGAACCCTTCGATTGATGCTTGCGCCGCGACGCCCACTCGGCAAGTGCGGATTCGAGCCGCTGCCATTCCTCCTCACTGCCCGGCAGGCCGGCGCGCAGAACGTCAGGCCGGTCGGCAAAATGGCGAAGCAGGATGCCGCGCTCGCCGAGCGCTGCAAACAAATCGGCGGCATTGGTCAGACTGAGGAAACGATACAGTGTGGTTCCGCCCGCAACAGGAACGCCGAAGCGGCTGAAAAGCGCATCGAGACGCGCCGATTCACCGGCCAACGACGCCCGCATCACGTCCTGCCACCCGATGTCGGCAAGCGCGCGGATGCCATATTCCAGCGCCGGGCCGGCGACGGCCCATGGTCCGAACTGCGTATCCAGCCGGTCGACCGTCGCAGTATCGGAAAGTGCAAAGCCGAGCCGCAGCCCGGCCAGGCCAAAGAACTTGCCGAACGAGCGCAGCACGACGAGGCCGCCCCGACCGACATCGCCCGCGACGCTGTGCTGACGCGGGCCGACATCCATGAACGCCTCGTCGACGACCAGCAGTCCGCCCTTGGCGCGCAATCCGGCGGCCAGAGCCAGCAACCGGTCGCGCTCTATGACACGTCCATCCGGATTGTTCGGATTGACGATGATGACGAGGTCGGCGTCCGCCAACGCTTCGAAATTATCGACCTCCGCCACCTGGTGCCCGGCGATCGCGGCAGCGCGGGCATGTTCGGCGTAGGTCGGACCCAGCACCAACGCCTTGCCGGGCGAAATGAGCGACGCAACGCGCGGCAACAGGATCTGCGTGCCCGGCGCCGCCACGAC
>NZ_RZPL01000264.1:0-7013 GCF_004022805.1 Mesorhizobium sp. M7A.F.Ca.CA.002.04.1.1
GGGCAGGTGCCTACTTTTATTCACGAATGCTTTGGCGCCGCCTGAACGACCAGACGCATCTCAAGTCGATGAGCTGGAATTACAGCTTTAAATGAAAAAATACTTCGCTTTATCGGCTGCGCATCAGGCCGCCGAAAGCACGATTTCTTCCGGCGTCGCGTGGATCGATATCGTCATGCCGGCCTCGCGCGCCAGAAGCAGCGTGTAATAGGGCTGCACGGAATGCGCGTCGATCGGCTCCTCCGGCTTGTGGCCGGAATGCAGTTCGAGGAATTTCGGCGGCACCCGCAGCATCGGGCCAGCCGACGCAAGCGCGAAACGCGGTTCGGTCTCAAGGTTTTCCAGCGTCACGGAAAGCTTGCCGCCGCGCGGAATGGCGGCATTGGCGACGAGGATCAGGTTGAGCAGCAGCTTGACCTTGTTCTTGGGCAGCAACGCGCGGGGCCCGTTCCAGGTCAGTTCCGGCTTTTCGTTCTTGAGGAAGGCGATGGCGACCGCTTCGGCATCGCCGGTATCGATCAACATACCGGCCGAACCGGCGGCACCGAAGGCGATGCGGGCGAACTGAAGGCGGGCCGAAGCGTTGCGGGCGCTCTGACGGATCAGCTTCATGGCGTCCTCATCGGCGCCGCCTTCATCAAGCAATTCGAGCCCGTTGTTGATCGCGCCGACCGGCGAGATGATATCGTGGCAGACCCGGCTGCACAAAAGCGCTGCCAGATCGGGTGCGGAAAGGGTGAACAGATCGGCCATCGGCGAAAAATCCCTGCAAAATCTCACAACTCATGGCCGGGCGATCGATCGTCGCCTGCCACACGAATCACGCACTCTCTCCTCAGGCTTTCTGAATACACAGCGCCCGTGCGTGCAGCAACAAATCCAAATTGTGGTTGTGGCAAATGGCGTGTTCACGCAGGCTGCCGACCCCAATTGAGCGACCCCAAACAGCCTTCGAACCGCCATGTTCATGTGGGAGCTTAATGGTTGAAAAAGGATTACGGCATAATTTGCCCCTAACAGTTACCCTTAACGGCCGGCTAAAAGAGCCGTACGGGGTGCGAGGCGTCGGCGAAGGTGCTCCCTGACGGAGATTGGAAGCATGTTTTCCCGATACTACGACCGGAGCTTTCTCCGTGTCTTCTCAATGGCGGTCACGCTCCTGGGCGTTCTCGTCTTCTCGACTTCAGCCCTGCGGGCCCAGGAATACACCGCTCAGGAGATTGTCGATTCCGGTCACAAATTTTTTGGCGCCACATCGGGCGGACTCGCCACGGTGATCGAGAAGATTTTTGCCTCCTACGGCCTGCCCAACGGCTATCTGCTGGGCGAAGAGGGTTCTGGTGCGCTGATCGGTGGCCTGACCTATGGCGAAGGCACGCTCTACACCAAGAATGCCGGCGACCACAAAGTGTTCTGGCAAGGCCCGTCGCTCGGCTGGGATTTCGGCGGCGAGGGGTCGCGGGTGATGATGCTGGTCTACAATCTCGATGATGTGGGCAGCCTCTACAACCGCTATGGCGGCGTTGCCGGTTCAGCCTATGTGGTGGCGGGCGTCGGCTTCAACGTGCTGAAGAACAACAATGTTCTCCTGGTGCCGATCCGCACCGGCGTCGGTGCTCGGC
This sequence comes from Mesorhizobium sp. M7A.F.Ca.CA.002.04.1.1, assembly GCF_004022805.1. Taxonomy (NCBI): domain Bacteria; kingdom Pseudomonadati; phylum Pseudomonadota; class Alphaproteobacteria; order Hyphomicrobiales; family Phyllobacteriaceae; genus Mesorhizobium; species Mesorhizobium sp. M7A.F.Ca.CA.002.04.1.1. Next base: position 1,623 of record NZ_RZPL01000264.1, read on the forward strand.
TCGGCGTCAATCTCGGCTATCTGAAGCTTACCGAGCGGGCCACGTGGAATCCGTTCTAGGCTGAAGTCCTTGGCTGTCGTTGTCCAAAACCGGGACCGCTTTTGGGTCGACATGCATTAAACTCGTACCGTTGCGGCAAACCCTTGCCGCAACGCTGGATTTCCGCCATGTCAACGTGGCACAGTCAAAGCGATCTATGCGCTTTTGATGCTTGCCGGCCACAACGGGTAGTCACTTGGTCCAGTCGGTCCTGTTCTTCGTCCTCGGCTTTCTCTGCGCTGGCTTTCTGGCGCTCATGGTGGCTCCGGCCATATGGCGTCGTGCGGTCGCGCTTACACGCAAACGCATCGAATCCTCGATCCCTCTGACGCAGACCGAGATCCAGGCGGACAAGGATCGCATCCGCGCCGAATACGCCATGACGACGCGCCGCCTGGAAATCAGCGTCAAGGCGTTGCGTGAGAAGGCGGCCGAACAACTGGTCGAGATCAATCGCGGTCGCGAGGCCATGAAGGGCCTGGCGGTCGAGCGGACTGACAAGAACCAGGTGCTGACCGAGCTGGGCGCGAAGAACGAAGCGCTGCGTCAGCGAGAGGGCGAGTTGCAGCAGCTTTCGGAGCGTCTGAAGGAAACCGAACGCAAGCTGGAAAAGCGCGCCCTTGAGCTGGAAAAGCTGGAGCGCATGTATGACGACGCCAGTTTTTCCTCGAGCAGCCGGCAGATCGAGCTCGTGGCGCGAGAGTCCGAAATGCAGAAACTCGCCAGTGACATTGCGATGCTGCGCGGCCAGCGCAAGGAAGCCGACAGGCGCGGCCAGGAAATCGCGGCCGAAAGCAAGGCCGCGCGGGACGCCCTGAAAGCCGAGAAGAAAAAGACCGCCGAGCTCGACAAGAAGGTCGAACGGCTGCTGGCCACACTTGCCGATCGAGAAGACAAACTCGACCGCCGCGAAAAGGAACTGGCACGCATGCGCGAAAGATCGAAATCCGAGGACAGCGCGCCAGCCTTGCGGCTGGTCGGCAAGGGCGGCGATGTCGCGAGGAGCGATGATTTCGACAAGGCAATCGCCAAGCTCGATAGCGACCGTGAGCAGCTCGAGGCGAGGCTGACGGCGCTGGCGCGCGAGAACAAACGGCTGAAGGCGGATCTCACCGCACTGGCCGCCTCCAAGGCCGCTGACAGCAGCTCCGCCTTGCGCGAGCAGATGAACGAGCTGGCGGCGGAGGTCGTCCATCTGACGGCCAAGCTCGAGGGGCCTGGTTCGCCGATCGCCATGGCATTGGCGGTACCGTCGGACGCACGCTCCGGCAACGGTGACCGCAGTCTTGCCGACCGCGTGCGCGCGCTGCAGAAGGCTGACGCGACAAGCTGAGATCAGGTCTCCTTAGAGCATTTCACCGTTTCACGGAAACGGCGAAATGCCCTAACTCTTTGCTTTGAGGCAATTCTGGACGGAAAACCGCTTCACACTTTTCCTAGAATTGCTCTAGCCGAAAAATGATGCAGCGCGATGGCTGAAGCCGCGGCGACATTCAGGCTGTCGAAGCCTTCCGCCATGGTGATCCGCACGTCGTGCAGGCTTGCGAGCAGGTCGTCCGGCAAGCCTTCGCCCTCGGTGCCGAGATAGAGCGCCAGGCGCTCGCTGCGCTGCGCATCGCGGATGTCGGTCTCCCCGCGGGGCGAGAGCGCGAATTGTTCGAAGCCACGTCGGGCGAGCATCGTTGTGAAGCCGGCGGTGTCGGTGAACGATGCGAACGGGATCTTGAGCGCGGCGCCGACCGAAACGCGGATCGCCTTGCGATAGAGCGGGTCGCAGCACGTCGCATCCAGCAAAACCGCGTCAGCGCCAAAGGCGGCGGCGTTGCGGAAGATCGAGCCCACATTGTCATGATTGGCGATGCCGACGAGCACCACGACCAGCGCACGAGGCGGCAAGCCATCGAGCAGGGCTTCGGCCGGCTGCGGCGCTCCCTTGCGGCCCATGGCCAGGATGCCGCGATGCATGTGAAATCCGGCGATTGCGTCCATCACCGCGCTGGTTGCCACATAGACCGGGAGATCGGCGGGCGCCTTGCTCAGGATCTTGTCGAGACCCGCCAGCCGGTTTTCCAGGACGAGGACCGATTCGGCGGCAAAGCGTCCAGTTGTGAGCAGCAGGTCGAGCACCACCTTGCCTTCGGCGACGAAGCGGCCTTGCCGGCCGGCGAGGTCACGCTCGCGAATGTCGAGATAGGCAGCGACGCGCGGATCTTGCGGGTCGTCGATGCGAATGGGATCCATGCATTCCTCGCGACCGTCGCATCGGCCCGAAAATCCGGACCGCTTCCCGGCGCTCACCTTGTTTGGAAAGCACGATGCGACAATTCGGGACAATCAGCCAGCTTTGTGCGCCCCAAATCGGCGCATGCCGCTCTGAATCACCGGCGAGATCGGCGGCTGTGTGGTCAGGTTCCAGCACGGCGCAAGCGGTGCGCCATCTGGGACAGGTCATCCTTGCCGCTGCCGAAAATGCCGTCCAACATGACAAGCAGTTCTCGCACGGCGTCGGATTTGCAGGAGTAGTAAATCATCTGCCGGTCGCGGCGGGTGTCGACAAGGTCGAGCGCCCGCAACTTGGCGAGATGCTGGGACAGGGCGGATTGGCTGAGCATCACCTTCTCGGCTATGGCTCCCACCGACATTTCACCTTCGGCGAGGTAGCTCATGATCAACAGTCGCTTCTCATTGCCCATCAGCATGAGAAACTCTGCCGCCGATTCGGCGTTCACGATTAGCTTTGTCGAGACCATCGATCCCCCATGCTTCCTGTTCATCCCGACGCCATGGGGGCAATGGCGTCTGATTCCATAAATTCACTTATCGATCGGCGCTGGCGATTCAGCGTCACTAAAAGGTAGAGCATTTCACCTAAATCTCAAGTGTTGCTTTTGATCCAGCATAATTAAGTCTCAGTCCCGGCGTCGACAATGGCTCGGCCCGCCCTCGCCATATCGACCAGAACGTGCCGCAATTCACCTGCTGCGCCCAGAGGTTGCGGGTAAAAGACCCGGCAAGCGCCGTCGCCCGACACCAGATCCATGCCATCGGCATCGAATCCGGCAATACGCCAGCCGTTGCCGGATACTTTGGCGAAATGCTGTGCGTAAACGGCGATCGCGTCGAGATGGTCGGCGTTCATGTGGTCGATGGCCGATTGTTCGCGCGCCGCGAGTTCCTCGACGACCGGTCCGCTGGCGAGCAGATCCGATCGGTCGAGCTGATAGGCCTTGCCGAAGCCGCCGTTGAGGCTGGCGCGTTGCGGATCGAGGCGAAAGATCGAAAAGTCACCGAGACCGGCGTAAAGTTTCGCCCTGGCATTGTGATTGAGGTAACGGCGCTCGGTGCGGGCGTGTTCGGCCGATCCGCGCTCGATCCTTACCGCCTGGCAGACCAGTGTCAGGCGCGGGTGCGCCAGCGGGTCGCCCTTGCCTGGTTCGCCGAGCAACAGGGAACAGCGCGGGTCGGCAAGCAGCGCGCCGGTGTGCGCCGAAAGCATCGACACCAGGATCAGCGGTGCGCCGTCGATGTCGGTGGCCACGCCAACCCTGCTGGCCAGCGGCGAGCCGGTTTGCGGTTCGATCACCGCCAGGGCGCCAAAGCGGGCGCTGCGCAGAAGCGTCTTCGCCAGCCGGATCGCTTCGGCGTCCGTCTCACGGATCACGTCCTTCTTCGGGTCGTCCAAGGCAGCACCGCAGTAAGTTGATTTTTGTTCTCTAGTTATCGGTCAGCAAGCCGGATTTGACAAGGTCGTCGATCTCGGCTTTCGCAAAGCCGAAACGTGCCAGCGTTGTCGACGGCAACAAATCCTCATCGCCGGGCATAGTGGCCAATGTCGGTTGCGAACTCGAGAAACGCGGGGCCGGGGCCGGGCGCTCAAATGCACCTGCCGTCACAGAGGCGTTGCGTGCCCGATTGTGCGGGTGGTGCTTTGCCTCTTGCAGCGACAGAACGGGTGCAACGCAGGCATCGGTTTGCGCGAACAACCGGTCCCAGTCGTCGCGTGGTTTCTGCCGGATCCGATCGGCAATGGCGGCGCGCATCGGCGGCCACAGGGCCTTGTCGTACTGGCCGGATGCAAAGCACTCGTCGAGCGGCAGCAGCCTCGCGAATTCGGCGAAGAATTGCGGCTCGAGACAACCGATGGCGATATGACGTCCGTCCGACGTCTCATAGGTGTCGTAGAACGGGGCGCCGGAATCGAGCAGGTTCGCGCCACGCTTGTCGCTCCACAAGCCGGCCGCCATCAAGGCGTGCAGGGGCACCGCCAGCATCGAGGCGCCATCGACCATCGCGGCGTCGATAACTTCACCCTTGCCCGTGCGCGAACGTTGGAACAGGGCGGCCAGCACACCGGCAATCAGCATCATGGCGCCACCGCCATAGTCTGCAACGAGGTTGAGCGGCGTGACGGGACGGCCGCCGGCATGGCCGATGGCGTGCAGCACGCCGCTATAGGCGAGGTAGGTTATGTCATGGCCGGCGCGGCCGGCGAGCGGACCGCCCTGGCCGAAGCCGGTCATACGGCCGTAGATCAGCGCCGGGTTACGCACCAGCACCGTTTCCGGGCCGAGGCCGAGCCGTTCCATGACGCCCGGGCGAAAGCCTTCGAGCAACATGTCCGCCTTTTCGGCAAGGCGCAGCAACAGATCGGTGCCTTCACGGCGCTTCAGGTCGAGGCGCAGCACGGCGCGGCCATGGCGGTCGATGTTATACTCATCCGGCAGCGGCAGGAGCTGGCTCGTCCCCGCCCGTTCGATGCGCAACAGTTGCGCGCCCATCTCCGACAGCATCAGGCCGGCCAGCGGCACGGCGCCGAGCCCGGCCATCTCGATCACCTTCAGCCCGGTCAGCGGACCGGTTTTAGCGGCAGCGGACAGGCCGGCGCTCATGACCGGTTTATTTCGGCGCCATGCGAATGGCGCCGTCGAGGCGAATGGTCTCGCCGTTCAGCATCTGGTTCTCGATGATGTGCAGGGCGAGAGCGGCATATTCGGACGGTTCGCCCAGGCGCGACGGGAACGGCACGGCGGCGCCCAGTGAATCCTGCACCTCTTGCGGCATGCCGGCCATCATCGGCGTCTTGAAGATGCCGGGAGCGATGGTGCAGACGCGGATGCCGGAACGGGCAAGGTCGCGCGCCACCGGCAGCGTCATGCCGACGACGCCGCCCTTGGACGCCGCATAGGCGGCCTGCCCGATCTGGCCATCATAGGCGGCAACCGAAGCGGTGTTGACAATGACGCCGCGCTCGCCGCCCGGCAGCGGCTCGAGCTTCGACGCGCGTTCGGCGACGAGGCGGATCATGTTGAACGTGCCGATCAGATTGACCTCGATCACCTTGCGGTACTGATC